>JBAXOZ010000006.1:0-40802 GCA_037132975.1 Comamonadaceae bacterium | reverse complement strand
ATCTGGTCCAGATGCAGGTAGTCGCCATAGCTCATGGAACGGCTGAAATCGAGCTGCGCCGCTTCCGCAGCCAGGATCTGCTCGGGGGTGCCCATATCAGCTCACCGCCTTGCGCAGGCTGAACTCGGCGCGCTGCCATTCGCCGCTCTCGAGTACCTGGCGCAGTTGTTCCAGCGCCTGCCACACCTCTTCAAAGCCGGTATACAAGGGGGTCAGACCAAAGCGCAGGATGTCGGCTCGCTGCTTGCCGTCGCCTGAGCGAAAGTCGCCGATGACACCGCGCGCGATCAGGGCCTGCATGATGGCGTAGCCGCCCTGCTCTCTGGCCAGACTGACCTGCGAGCCGCGCTGCTCGTGCTCGCGCGGCGTGACCACCGTGAGGCCATGGCCGGCGCAGCGCTGTTCCACCAGGGTGATGAACAGGTCGCTCAGCGCCAGCGACTTGGCGCGCAGCGCGGCCATGCCGCCCAAGGCCTCGGCGGCGCTGAAGGTGTCGAGCCCGCAAGCCAGTGCGGACAGGCTGATGATGGGCTGGGTGCCGCACAGGTAGCGCGCAATGCCGCTCGCGGGCTGGTAGTCGGGCGTAAAGGCAAAGGGCGCCGCATGGCCCCACCAGCCCGCAAGCGGCTGCCAGAAACGATCGGCATGCTGCGGGCTGACCCAGACAAACGCCGGCGCGCCCGGGCCTCCATTGAGGTACTTGTAGCCACAGCCGACAGCAAAATCTGCCTGGTCCGCTTTCAGGCTGACAGGCACCGCGCCAGCGCTGTGCGCCAGGTCCCACACCGTGAGCACGCCGGCCCGGTGCGCAGCCGCCGTCAGTGCCGCCATGTCGTGCATGGCGCCGCTGCGGTAGTTCACATGAGTCAGCAGCAGCACCGCGACATCCTGCGCCGCCTCCGGTGCCAACGCGGCTGCCAGTTGCCCGGCTTCTAGCAGTTCCAGTGTGCCGCCCTGCGCGCGGCACAGGCCCTCGGCAATGTAGAGGTCGGTCGGAAAATTGTCGCGCTCGGAAAGCACCCTGAGCCTTGCCGGAGCTGCGCTGCTGGCGATCTGCAGCGCGGCGCTGAGCACCTTGAACAGATTGATCGAGGTGCTGTCGGTCACCACCACCTCGCCCGCTGCGGCGCCGATCAGGGGCGCGATGCGGTCGCCCAGGCGCTGCGGCAGGTCAAACCAGCCGGCCTCGTTCCAGGATCCGATCAGGCCCTGCCCCCACTCCTGCGTCACCACCTGGGCGACCCGGGCCGCGGTGCTCTTCGGCAAAGCGCCGAGCGAATTGCCGTCGAGGTAGATCAGGCCGCTGGGCAGACTGAACTGCTCGCGCAGCGCGCGCAGCGGATCCTGCTGGTCGAGTTGTTGACAGTGTTCAAGGGTGATCATGAAGTTCTCTCAGGATGGCTCGCACCGGTGAAGCATCGGCGAGCATGAGTTTGAGCGGCAAGGCAATCAGTTCGTAGTCGCCCTCGGGCACGGCGTCAAGCACCAGATTCTCCAACACCCGCAAGCCGCGCTGGCGGATCAGTTGATGGCTGGGCAGCGTCTTGCTGTCGGCCGGGTCGATGCTGGCCGTGTCGATGCCCACCAGCAGCACACCCAGATCGGCCAGCCGCTCCAGTGTCTCAACGGCAAAAGCGCTGAGAGCTGCGTCCCAGTGGTCCACCGGCATGCGCTCGTAGGTGCGCACGAGCACGCGAGGCGGCAGATCCTGCAGCGCATGGGCGAGGTGCCGCCACTCAATCAGCGCTCCACAGCCGATCGCATGGATCACCCGGCACGGCCCCAGATAGGGCAGCAAATCGAGAGCGCCAACCGGTTCTCCTTTCGCGTCGTAGTGCAAGGGGGCATCGGCGTGGCTGCCGACATGCGGTGACAGCGTCAGCACGCTGACGTTGACCGGGCAGCCCGGTGCCATGGTGGCGGTCCAGTGCTGGCGATAGGCCGTGTCGCCGGGAAAGACCGGCGAGCCCGGATGCAGCGGCGAGGAAATGTCCCAAATGCGTTTCATGGTCTTGTAGTGGCGATTCCCTGTGCGCCCTGCAGGAAGTCCGCCACGAGTTCGGCAAAGCGCTGCGGCATCTGGTCGGGCAGCGGCACCATGCCGCCTTCGACTTCGACATAACGGCTGCCAGCAATGGAATCGGCCAGTCGCCGCGCGCTCGGGTAGGCATGCGGGTCGGCGGTCGGTGCGATCACCAGCACCGGGCAGCGAATCAGCGGCAGGCGCGTTTCCATCACATAGCGCGCCACCACGGCGTGGCCCTCGACGGCACGCGCGCCGGCCTTGAGTGCATCGACCACGAAGCGATCAAGCAAATCGATGTCACCCGCCGGGTACCAGGGTTGGCGTTGCCGCCACAGCTCAAGCAAGTGCGAACCGTCGCTCAGGTGTACCGCATTGTCAACGCGCACCGGTCCGGCATGGCTGGCGCGAAAGTCGGCATTGACCAGTGGCGCAGCGGACAGCACGGCAGCCTCAATGCGGTCGGGGCAAGCGGCTGCCATCTCGATGGCAATGGCGGCGCCGGTATGGTGCCCGACCACAGAAAGGCGTGCTATGCCCAGCGCATCGGCCAGATCGATGGCGGTCTGCGCCCAATGCTCGATCGAGTCCTGCCCGAGCGCTGGCTTGGTGGAATCACCGAAGCCAATCGTGTCCATCGCGATGGCGCGAAAATGCCGGCCCAGCACTGGCAACACATCGCGGTACTCGTCCCAGGAACGTGGCGTCTGGTGCAGCAGCAAGACCGGCGCGGCCTGCGGGTCACCGCACTCGGCATAGTGGATCTGCCCCACAGAGAGCTCGGCAAAGGCGCGCCGGATATTCATTCGCGCGTCTCGCTGGCAGGTGCTTGCCAGAGCCCTGCATGCTTGAGCATGCCAAGCGTGCGCGACAGCACATCGCGCCGGTAGGCGCCAACGTCGCGACCCTCGTATTCATAAAAACCGCTGCCGCTCTTCAGGCCGAGCCGCCCTTCTTCGACCATGCGGTCCACGATGTCAGGCGCGGTGTAACGCTGCGAGCTGATCGATGCCGACATTTCCCGGCTCGCATGGTGCAGGATGTCGCAGCCGCCGAAGTCGATGAACTCGACCACGCCGATGGCTGCAAAGCGCAGGCCCATGCCGTAACGCGTCGCCTTGTCAATTTCCTCGGCCGTAGCCGCGCCTTCCTCGATCATGCGGGCCGCTTCGTTCATCACCAGCGCCTGCAGTCGCGGCACGATGTAGCCGGGCGTTGCCCCGCACACAACCGGGAGCTTGCCGATGGCCTCCATCAGCAATTTGGTACGCGCCAGCACCTCCGGGTCGGTACCGGGATGGCAGCTGAGCTCGACCACCGGGATCACGTAGGCCGGGTTCAGCCAGTGCATGTTCAGGAAGCGCTCAGGTCGGCGCACCAGCGCCGCCAGCTGCGTGACAAGAATGCTGCTGGTGGTTGAGGTCAGGATCGCATCATCGCGGCAGCAGCGGTTGATATGCTCGAAGGCCTCGCGCTTGGCCGAGAGGGTTTCAGGCACGCCCTCAAACACCAGATCCGCCGCCTGCAGCGCCGCCGGCGCGTCGGCTGCCTTGACGAAGTTGACACGCGCCGCGATGCTCTCGATCAGGCGCGCATCCATCACGCCGAGCTGCGCCAGTCCGGCCAGGCTGGCCTCGATCTCGGCCTGCGCTTCAGCGCGCAGCTTGTGCCAGGCCTCGGCGCTGCGCTCTCGCAGGTCGATCAGGGAGATGCGGTGCCCCGCGTAAGCAAACGCGATCGCGATGCCGCGCCCCATGCGCCCCGCACCCACAGCGGCAAAGCGCGGCAATGCACTAGTTTCCATCGTGCAAGCGCTGCTGGAGTTGTGCCGGCGTCAAGCTTGCAAGGCCGAGAGCCTCCAGCGTGCGCGGCCCGCTGCGCAGATCACGCCCCAGAAAGCCGCCAACCACGGCCAGCAGGCCATGGGCGATCGGCGCATCGACTCCGGCGAAACGTGCCACCGAGGCGAGTAGAGCCAGCCCCAATTCGGTGTCTTCGGTGATGTAGCGGTGGCTGTAAAGATCGATCTGCTCGCGCCAGTCACCCGACTTGACGAGCTTTTTGTGCGCATCGCCATACATCCATCGATCGTTGTTGTAATGATCCGCCAGTGGATAGTGCGGACCACGGTGCCCCAAGGCCTCGCGCACGGTGATGCGTTCCTGATCCAGCCGGTCGGTCACGTCGCGCACAGCACGCTGCGTGCCCTCATTGTGAATGTCCCAGCGCTCGAAGTGCTGCAAGGGAGCGGCGTTCATCACCATCAGCGGCGGATGGATGATCGGGCCCGCATTCATCAACGCCCCGGAGAGAGCGTCGCCACAAGCATGCACGCTGGGATAGGCCTTGCGGATCACGCTGATCGCCGCGTCTGATTTGCGCGCAGGATAGACGCCGGTTGGCAGGTGAATGGCGCGAATGGTGACATTGACTTCGCGCTCACCGTGCTTGCGCGCCAGATAAGGCAGCGTACCGGTCTCAGCCCAGGTCAGCTCGGCCTGGTTGCCGCTGGCCGCCACTTGCCGCGCCATCACATAGCTGCCGAAGGTGCCGGGAGCAAGAAAGATGACCTGGCCATCGACCAGATGCGGCGCCATGGCCCTGGCAATGTCCTGCTGCGCCGTCGCCGGTGAGGGAATGACGATCAGCTCTGCGCCCCGCAATGCCTCGGCCATATCGGCCGTGGCAAGCGCGAGCGGCACATCGCGCGCGCCGCTGGCGTCTTTCAGCGTGATGGAGCCAGCCTGCAACAGCGGCTTCAGGGCCGCCACGTCACGCCGCCACAGGCGCACGGCATGGCCGGCTTCGGACAGGTCGGCCGCTGCTGCGTAAGCGCCGTGGCCGCCGCCGAGTACTGCAATTTCCATGAATAGCAACTACTCGGGCTTGGCGCCGGTGAGTGCGATCATGCGCTGATAGCGCTCGATGTCGCGGCGCACCAGCGCTTCGAGTTCAGCCGGACTGCCGGTGGTGGCGTCCAACCCGGCCACGGCGATCCGTTCAACCACTGCGGGGTCGTGCATGATGGTGCGGATCTCCCGGTTCAGCCGCGCTACCACGACCTCGGGCGTGCCTGCAGGGGCCAGGATGGCATACCAGTTGACCAGTGCAAATTCAGGGTAGCCGCTCTCGGCAATGGTGGGCACGTCGGGTGCGACCGCATTGCGCTTCGGGCTGGTGACGGCCAGCGCCACCAGTTTGCCTGCCTTGGCTTGGCGGATGCCGTTGCCAGCGACGATCAGCGAAAGGCTGACCTGGCCCCCCATCAGATCCACCAGCGCCTGGCCACCGCCCTTGTACGGCACGTCCAGAATATCGATCCCGGCCATGCGTTTGAACCACTCGAAGCCGAGGTAATGCGGACTGCTGGAGCCCAGTGACGCAAACGACAGACGTCCTGGCTGCGAACGTGCCAAGGCCACCAACTCAGGGACCGAACGCGCGCTCAGCGATGGATGAGCCACCAGCATCAGCGGCGAAGTGGTCAACTGAGCGACAAAAGCGAAGTCCTTCAGCGAGTTGTAGGGCAACGCCGTACCGTAGGCGGCATTGATGGCGTGAATGTCGGTGGTCAGCAGGAGTGTGTGACCATCGGGTGGCGCCGAGGCTACGGCGCGCGTCGCGATGACTGAATTTCCACCCGGCTTGTTGTCGACCATTACCTGCACGCCAAGCACCGGCGTCAGGCGCTCCGCCAGGGCGCGCGCCACCACGTCGGTGCCACCGCCAGGCGCGAACGGCACAATGATGCGCACCCCCTGGCTGGGGAAGTCGGCGGCGCCCACCTGAACCGCCAGACAGAGTGCCAACACAGCCAACAGGGATGAAAACAAACGTCTCATGGTAATCGCCTTGGTCATCAGGTCAAAGGCTGCTTGCGGTGTTCAGGCAGCGCCACCGAAACCCAGGTAGGTCTCGACGATGCGCGGGCTCGCGGACAGTTCCGCTGCTGTACCGCTGATCGCCACCTCACCCGTTTCCAGCACATAGCCGCGGTCCGCAATCTGCAGGGCGGCCCGGGCATTTTGCTCGATCAGCAGGATCGCCACACCGGTGTCGCGCAGTTCGGCAACGATGTGCAGAATGTCGCGCACGATGCGCGGCGCCAGACCGAGACTGGGTTCGTCCAGCATCAGCAGGCGCGGCTTGGCCATCAGGGCGCGCCCGATCGCCAGCATCTGGCGCTCACCACCCGACAAGGTGGCGGCGAGTTGCTGGCTGCGTTCGCGCAGGCGTGGAAAGCGCTTGTAAATCGGTTCCAGGTCCCGATCGGCGCCGCGCTCCCCTGAGCGTACGCGGTGGAAGGCGCCCAGACGCAGATTGTTCTCGACTGTGAGATCCCCAAACAGTTCACGTCGCTCGGGTACCAGGGACATGCCGTGCGCCACACGCGCCTCGACTTCCTGCTCTGCCTGGTCAGCGCCGCTGTAGCATACCCGGCCGCTGCTTGGAAGCAGGCCCATGATGGCGGCCAACAGGGTTGTCTTGCCAGCACCGTTGGGTCCGATCACGGTCACAATGCTGCCGGCCTCGACGTCCAGGCTGACGCCGTGCAAGGCCTGCACTTTGCCGTAACTGACCACCAGATCGCGCACCTGCAATAAAGGCGCGCTCATGAGGATGCCCCCACGCTTGTCGCTGCGCGTACTGCGCTGCCCCCCGAGGGGGCGCGAGCCCTCGCGCGAGCCTCGGCCAGAGGCGGCGCGACACGCTTGGGGCGGCCCGGCGCGGCGCTCATTCAATGCCTCCCAGATAGGCTTCGATGACAGCCGGGTTGCGCTGGATCTCCTGCGGCAGACCCTGCGCCAGTTTTTCACCAAACTCCATCACCACCAACCGATCCACCAGACCCATCACAAACTCCATGTCATGCTCGACCAGCAGGATCGTCAGGCCTTCATCGCGCAGGCGCTGCAGCAAGCCGGATAAGGCGCGTTTTTCGGCGTAACGCAGGCCCGCCGCGGGCTCGTCAAGCAACAGCAGCAAGGGGTCGGCAGCCAGCGCGCGTGCAATCTCGACAACGCGCTGCTGGCCGAGCGCCAGACTGCCAGCGGCGTCGTGCATGTGTTCGCCCAGACCAACACGTTCAATCTGTCGTGCCGCTTCGGCCAGCAACTGTGCTTCCTCCGACCGATCCGCACGCAGCATGGCCGCCAGCGTGCCCTTGGCGCCACGCAGGTGCGCGCCCAGCGCAACGTTTTCCAACACGCTCATGTTGGACACCAGATTGACATGCTGGAAGGTGCGTGCCAGACCACCACGGGCAATCGTGCGTGCGGGCAAGCCGTCGATCGGTGCGCCCAGCAACTTCACCGAACCGCTGTCGGCCGGCAGGGTACCGCTGAGCAGGTTGAAGACGGTGCTCTTGCCCGCGCCGTTAGGCCCGATCAGGCCCAGAATCTCACCCGCATTGATGGAAAAAGAAATGTCCTTCACGGCGACCAGTCCACCGAAGCGCTTGTTCAGACCTTCCACATCGAGCAGTGGTGTTCCGCTCGCCGGGCGTTGGCGAAGTCTGGGTACCGGCGCCTCGACCGGACGCGCTGGCTTGGCGCCTTTGGGCAGCCAACGGTTGACCGCCGGCGCGATACCGTCACGGGTGCGGTGCAACAGCAGGAGCATGAGCGCGCCAAAGACGATGGTCTCGTAATTCGCCGTGGTGTGAAGCACCATGGGGACGATCTCCTTCAGGGACTCTTTCAGAATGGTCAGAATGGCAGCACCGACCACCGCGCCCCAGACCTGGCTGGCACCGCCGATGACCGCCATGAACAGGTAATCGATACCGGCATTCACTCCGAAAGCATGCGGGCTGACGAAGCGCAGATAGTGAGCGTGCAGCCAGCCCGCAAGGCCTGCCAGGACCGCAGCCTGAACGAAGATGATCAGCTTGAGGGCCGCGGTATTGACGCCAAAACTCTCAGCCATCACACTGCGAAAACGTAGCGCGCGCACGGCGCGACCGGCGCGCGAATCGAGCAGGTTGTGCGCAGCGATCAGGGCCGCTGCGGTAAAGGTCCAGATCAGGAAGTAGGCGCGGCGTCCGGTGTTGAACTCCCAGCCGGCGATCGAGACCGCCGGCACGTTGTCGATACCGCTGTACTGCCCCAGCTGCGGCAGATTGCCGAACAGATAGTAGATCGCAATGCCCCAGGCGATGGTCGCAATGGACAGGTAATGCCCAGACAGCCGCAAGGTGACAGCACCGATCAGCACGGCCATGGCAGCAACCAGCAGGATGCTCGCTGCCAGCGAGCCCCAGGGCGACCAGCCCAGCAGTGTGGTCAGACCGGCCGTGGCATAGGCGGCAGCGCCGACAAAGGCCTGCTGCCCGAAGGAAACAATGCCCGCCACCCCGGTCATCACGACCAGGCCCAATACCACCAGCGTTGCCAGGCCGATGTAACACAGCAGCGTGACATAGAACTCCGGCAACAGCAGCGGCGCGACGCCCAGGGCGAGCAGACAGATGATGAGCAAACGTTGTGAAGGATTCATCATGCAGCGCTCATTCTTCCTCGTCCTCGACCGCCGCGTGACGCGACACCAGGGAACGCCACAGCAGCACCGGGATGATGAAGGTAAAAACAATGCTCTCCTTCAATGCGCTGGCCCAGAACGAGGCAAAGGCCTCGATCAGACCCACGGCCAGGGCGCCGAGCGCGGCCAGCGGGTAGCTCACCATGCCGCCCAAAATGGCGCCAACGAAACCCTTCAGACCGATCATCAAACCGGTGTCGTAGTAGATGGTGGTCAGAGGCGAAATCAGAATGCCCGACAGTGCACCAATCGCCGCTGCGAGCCAGAATGCCAGGCTGCCGGCCAGGGCGCTGGGGATTCCCACCAGACGTGCACCGATGCGATTGATCGCGGTGGCGCGCAATGCTGTGCCATACAGCGTGTACTCAAAGAACAGCCACAGGGCGGTCATGCAGACCAGGCTGGAACCCATCACCCACAGACTTTGCGCGCTGATGTTGAGTACACCCAGATTGAACTTCGCATCCGAGATCGCATTGGTGCGCAAGCCCTCGCCACCGAACAGCACCAGACCCAGACCGGTGAGCATGTAATGCGCCGCCATGGACACGATGAACAACACCAGCGCCGACGCGTTGGCCAGGGGCCGGTAGGCGATGCGGTAGAGCATCGGGCCCAGTGGCACCACAATGGCCAGCGTGATCGCCATCTGCAATACCGGTGCAAACTTGCGCGGCGCGGCCCAAGCGGCAAGTGCCGCAACGGCCAGCGGCAGAGCCAGCTTCAGCACGCCGATGCGCAGCAAGCGCGCTGGCGCCCTGGCACGCAGTGCCTCGGCCGCGTCCATCCCGGCAACCAGTACGGCGCCTCCGGCGAGCAGGTAAATCGTCCCCGGCACCTGACCGAGTTGCAAGGTGCCGAGGGTAAGCCCTGCGTAGGAAATGAAGTCTCCCTGCGGAACGAAGATGATGCGTGTAACGGCAAACACCAGCAGCAGCGCCAGCGCAAGAAGCGCGTAGATGGCGCCGCTGGTTACGCCGTCCTGAATCAGCCACAGCGCGATGTCACCGTTCATCTTGTTACTTCAGGAGACGCCATTCACCATTGACCACCTGCACCAGCACGCGCGCGCGGTCGTCCAAGCCATTGTGGTTGGCGGCACTCATGTTGTAGACACCGTGGGTGCCGACCACATTCTTGACATTTTCCAGGGCGTCGCGCAAGGCAGCACGAAACTCGGGTGTACCGGGCTTGGCCTTCTTCAACGCCACACCCACAGCGGCGTCGAGCAGGAGCACGCCGTCATAGCTGTAACCGGCGAAGGCGTTGCGACTGCCTGCGCCAAAGGCGGCTTCATAACGCTTGACGAAGTCCAGTGACACCGCCTTGGTTGGGAAGGTGGGGCTGAGTTCCTCGGCCACGATCAGCGCACCGGTGGGTGCGATGGCACCCTCGACGGCCTTCTTGCCGGTCTGAATGAAGGGTAGGTTGACGGTACCGTGATTGTGATAAATCGGTCCCTTGTAGCCGCGCTCGGCCAGCGCGATATGGGGTGTGGCACCAGGTGACCCGGAGCCACCAACCACAACGGCGTCGGGCGACGCCGCCATCACCTTCAAAACCTGTCCGGCCACGCTGGTGTCAGGCCGACCATAACGCTCGTTGGTGACGACCTTGAAGCCGTTGGCGTCAGCCAGCGAGGTAATGGCGGTGTAGACCATGTCGCCCCAGGTGTCGGAGAAGCCGATGTAACCCACCGTCTTGGCCCCGCGCGCCTTGATGTGCTGTGCCACGGCGCCCATCATCAGTTCGGTCGGTTGCGGTATGACAAAAGTCCACAGTGCACGGTCCGCCGCCAGCGGTGGCAAAGGCGTCAGCGCAACCATCGGTGTCTTGGTTTCGGCGGCAACCTGCGCCATCGCCACGGCAGAGGGCACACCATTGGAGCCCATCAGCGCATCAACCTTGTCCTCGCTGACGAATTTGCGTGCATTCTTGACAGCGGCATCCGGTTTGGATTCGTCGTCCAGAATGATGTAGCGCACGGTCTCACCGCCCAGGGTCTTGGGGACCAACTGGAACGCGTTCTTGTAAGGGACACCTAGCGATGCGCCGGGTCCGGTGGTACCAAGCGAGACCCCGATCGTGATCTCGGCTTGGCTGGCGCTGACAGCGAGAGTGCTGACCAGTGCGAGTACTGCATGGCGTAGCTGTTTCATAAAATCTCCTTTGGTTTTGATACGTAAAAGTGACCACCGATGGCGGCCGCGCGGACACTCGGGGGAGCAGACGAACTCATGCGACCACGCCGGCACTATAAAGCGCCTGCACCTCGTCGCTCACTAGTCCGGCCTGTGCCAGCACGCTGCGCGTGTGCTGGCCATACTTCGGTGCGAAGGCAAGATGGCCTTGCGCGCCGTCGATATCGACTGCCATTGGCTGCATACTCACCTCCCGCCCATCGGGCAGCGTCGTGCGCGTCAGCCGGCCGCTCAGGGGTTCAAGTTCGCGCACCTGGCGAATATCGTGGATTCGCGTTCCAGGAATGGTCGCCGCTCGCAGATCTTCCAGAATCTCGGCGGCCAGATGTTGGCGGCTGACCTGTGCGATGTCGGCATGGATGGCTTCACGCTGCAGGTGCCGGCCCTCGTTGGTCTGGCGCACCTCATTGCCGACGCAGGCAAACTTGGGGATGGCGGTAAAGCGGCGCCATTGCACATCACTGCCGATGGCCATGAAGATGAAGCCGTCGCTGGTCGGATAGACGTTGGTCGGGATGAACTTGCGGTGCTCGTTGCCAGCACGTGTGATCTCGTTCGGTTGGCAGCCATAGTCGATCAGCGGCAGCACGGTGATGAGCCACGACGCTGCGGCCTGCAGCATGGAGACGTGGATTTCCTTGCCGACGCCGGTCTCGTAGCGTTCCAGCAGCGCCTGCATCACGCCGGCATAAACCTCGTCGCCGGCCTTCAGGTCGATGACTGGAATACCGGCGAGCATGGGTGGCCCCTTCGGGTCGCCCGTGACCTCCATATAGCCGCTCATGGCCTGGATCACCGGGTCGTAGCCGGGAGCCTCGGGGTAGCGTGGGCCCAGGGCCGAAATGCCGGCCCAGATCAACTCGGGTTTGACAGCGCGCAAGGTGGCCGGGTCTATGCCCAGACTTTGATACCGCGCGGGCACCGTATTGCAGCAGAACACGTCCACATCGAGTTCGCGGATCAGACGCTGGAGCACTTGCTGGCCGCGCGGATCCTTCAGGTTCAGCGCGATCGCCTCCTTGCCGACGTTGGGCGCGACAAAATAACTGCGCCTGTCATCGTCGGCAATGCGGCTGCCGATGTAGCGGTTCGGATCGCCGGGCAAGCCCTGGCCGCTGGGTGTGGCTTCGATACGGATGACGCGCCAACCGAGTTGCGCAAAGCGCAGCGTGGCGTAGGGCATGGAAAGTGCCTGCTCCATGGAGAGGATGGTGCGACGTTTCATGCAATTTCCACTAAGTAGTTCATTTCAGAAGTCATATCAGGTCTGTCGTTCAGCCGCCCGCGATCGGCGGGGCCAATATGACCTCGTCGTCGTCATGCACGGGATGGTTGCGATCTGCGTAGCTGAGATTGACCGAGACCAGCACGACATCGATGTACTCAAACGCCTTTTTGAAGCGCTCGTCCTGGGTCGATAGCCAGTCAAGCAGCATGCCCACATTCTTGACCTTGCTCGGCAAGACGATGTGTTCACAGTCGCATCCCATGCTGTCTCTGAGCCAGGCGAAGTACTGAAGCTTCATCAGTGTTCGATCCGCCCTACTGGCGGGACTGCCTCAATTCGTGGATGGCACGTGCCACGGTTTCGGGCGACATCGGCGGATTGAAGATTCGCACGCCGGTTGCGTTGTACAGCGCGTTGGCAATCGCCGGCGCAATGACGATGGTCGGTAGCTCTGAAATGCCTTTGGCGCCATAAGGCCCTTCGGCGCAATTGCTCTCGATGAAGTGCATATCCAGGGGCGGCATCTCTGGCGCCGTGATGAGCTTGTAATCGCGAAAGCTGGGATTCGTCAACATGCCATTTTCGAGCCGCATGTTTTCGCTCAGGGCGTAACCCAGGCCGATGGCGATGCCGCCTTCAACCTGACCTTCGAGACCCAGGCGGTTGATGACCCGACCGACATCCTGCGCCAGCGTGATTTTGTCCACCTTGATCTCACCGGTCAGGGTATCGACCGTGATTTCGGCGATATGCACAGCGTGCGAATAGGCTGCAGAGTGGTCGGAGATGTGCTTGGCACCCTCGGGTTCGCTCTTGGGCTCGTAGTAGTCCGTGACCATCACCAGTTCAGGCTCAGCCTGGAAATGCATTTGCCGCAGCAAACGGTCCAACTTGATGAGCGGCGTGCCGTCGTTCGCGCGCACGACCGAGCCGCCGCGCAGGTCCATGCTTTCGGCCGGTTCGCCCAGCATCGTCTCGGCGGCGTGCAGGATCTGCGCTTTCGCCTTTTGCGCGGCACGGCGCGTCCCGTTGCCGGCGATGAAGGTGGTTCGCGAGGCGTGCACGCCCACATCCCAGGGAGCGATGTCGGAATCGTTGTTGACAAGGGTCACGTGTTCCAGCGGCACGCCCAGTTCCTCAGCCACGATCAGGGTGATCACCGCGTCGATACCCTGACCGATTTCGGAAGCACCACTAATGACCGTCACCCGGGCGTAATCGTCCATCTTGAGGATGGTGCCGATACCGTCCGACTTGTGGATCTTGGCGCCGCCGGCATTGTGGATCGACGAGGCCAGGCCGATGCCCTTCTTGTAGCGGCCGGGCTGGTCGCGCTCTGCAGCGAATTCCTTGCGCTTGCGGCTGTAGTCGCAGGCTGATGCCGCTGTCTGCAGACATTCCACCAGCGCGCATTCGCGCAGGAATGATTTCTGTGGCGTGACTTCACCGGATAGCTGCGAGTTTTTGATATGGAATTCGAGCGGCTCCATGTCCACCATGTCGGCCAGCATGTCCATCTGCTGTGCCGTCGCGTAAGTGGTCTGGACGTTGCCGTAGCCCCGGAAAGAACCGGCATAAGGGTTGTTCGTATAGATCGCCTGCGCCTTGAAGTCGACCACCGGCACGCGATAGTGGCCCGAGATGGTGCGCATCATGATGACGGGAATGGTGGGGCCCCAGGAGGTGTAGGCACCGTTGTCCAGCAACACATCGGCGCTGCGGAAGGTGAGTACGCCGTCGCGTGTGCAGCCGGTGCGCATATGGATGATCGCCGCCTGGCGCGTCGGCGAGGCCTTGAACTCTTCCTCGCGCGAATAGATGACCTTGACCGGTCGGCCGGTCTTCCTGGCCAGCAGCGCCGCGATCGGCTCATAGGGGTAGACGTCGAGTTTGGAACCGAAGGCGCCACCGACGGGTGGCTGCATCACCCGGATGTCACCGGGATGGATCCCCAGTGCCGGCGCCAGATCCATCTTGTAGTTGTAAGGATACTGGGTCTGCGTCCAGATCGTCAGCTTGCCGTTGTTATCGAAATCGGCGATGGCGCAGGATGTGCCCATGCAGCAGTGCGTGACATGGTGCGGACGGAACACACTGTCCACGACGAATTCGGAGTGCGCCTCGGCCTCGGCCAGATCACCGTGCTTGAACTCGAAATGCAGGCTCTTGTTGCCGGCAAAGTTGTCGTGGACCAGCGGAGCGCCTTCCATAGCGCCGGCTTCGGGTGTGAACACACCGGGCAGATCCTCGTACTCGACTTCGATGAGTTCGAGCGCGCGCGATGCAATCTCCTGCGTCTCGGCCGCGACGGCAGCAATCTCGTCGTGTTCGCAGCGCACTTTGTCCTTGAGTGCAACGTTGTCGCGGACGAAACCGAACTTGAGTCCGGCGGCATCCTTGCCGGTCAGCACGGCATAGACGCCAGGCAGCTTTTCCGCCGCCGAGGTGTCGATGCGAACGATCCTGGCGTGCGCTCGTCCGGCGAACAGGACCTTGCCGATCAGCATTTGCGGCAACACCATGTCATTGATGTAACGCGTCTTGCCGGTTGACTTGTCGGGGGCGTCGGGCTTCTTGACGCGCTGGCCGATCAAGGTGGTTTTGATGATGGGTGAAATGCTGGCGTTCTTTTGCATGACTTGGCTCTCTTCAGGAGGTTGCGGTCCGAGGTATGTGTTGCATCGCCTAACAGCGACCGCAGCACTTCTTCGTCTCGACCAGGGCATCCACCGCGTCCAGCACCTTGGTGTAGCCGGTGCAGCGGCAAAGATTGCCTTCGAGACCCCGTTGCGCTTCTTCCCGCGTCAGCGTGGGATTGTTTTCAACCAGGTAGTCGGTCTGCATGATCATGCCGGGCATGCAGAAGCCGCACTGAATGGCGCCGTGGTCGACGAAGGCTTGCTGCACCGGATGCAGGCCTTCGGGCGTGCGCAAGCCCTCGATGGTCACCAACTCACGACCATCACAATCAACGGCGTACATCAGGCAACTGTTCAGCGTCGTGCCATCGACCTTGATCGTGCAGGCGCCGCATTCGCCTTCGCCGCAGGCGTACTTGGTTCCGGTCAGGCCGAGCTTGTCGCGCAGCATGGTCAGGGTCTTCATGGTCACCGGCACGTTCAGGCAAACATCCCGGCCATTGAGCTTGAAGCGGATTTCAGTTTCCACGGACTTCATTGAGCACCTCTTCAAGGAACACACGAACAAGATGGCCGCGATACCAGGCACTGGCACGCACGTCATCAATGGGTTTGGCATCGTCCACGGTCGCAGCGACTGCCGCGGCGATGGTCGGGGCGTCGAGCGGCTTGCCTTCGAGCGCAGCCTCTACATGGCGAGCGCGCAGGGGAGTCGGTGCGACTGACCCCATGGCCACTCGCACAGCGCTGAGTTTGCCGTTGGCGACACGCGCGCCGAAGGCCACCGAAACGGTGGAAATCTCCAGCGCAGGACGCGGGCCCGACTTGCGAAACCTGCCGACAAAGTCCGCCGCAGGCCGGTCGAACAGCACGGCGGTCAGCAACTCTTGCGGCAGCTTGAGGGTCTTGCCGGGGCTGACGAAGAATTGATCCAGCGGCACGCGCCGCGTCTGCACAGCACCGCCCTGCCAGCAGGCGAGTTCGACCGACGCGCCAAGTACCAGCAAGGGCGGACTCATGTCGCTGGCCGGCGAGGCGTTGCAGAGGTTGCCACCTAACGAAGCGGCGTTGCGAATCTGGTCGCTGGCGAAATGCTCCGCCGCCTCGACCAGCACGGGCGCGATTTCCGCGAGCGCAGGGTTGCGGCGGATTTCGCTGATGGTTGTCACGGCGCCGATGCGAACCTGGGCACCCTTGACATCGATGCCGCCGAGTCCCTCGACACGGCGAATGTTCAGCAGTTTCGCTGTGTATTGGCGCGCACCGGATTCGGTCTGCGGCGCCAGGTCCGTGCCGCCACACAGTACCGTGGCGTCACCGTCCGCCATCGCCTGCAATGCCTCGTCCAGAAGGCGAGGCGCCAGGTAGGTGCTTATCTCCTGCATGGTTCGCCCTCGATTCTCAAACAGTGTTTCAATTCATTCATTTCTGGTTAACCCTTCAGAAGCGGATCGGTTCCTGATAGCGACCGAACACGTTGACAAGTTCTTTCGTCATTTCACCGACGCTGGCGTAGGCCTTCACCGCTTCGACCAGCGCCGGCATCACGTTGCGGCAGGCGGCGGCGTCCGTGCGCAGGCGACTCAGTGCCGCATCGACGGCGGCGTTGTCGCGCTCGGCCCGGATGCGATTGAGGGCGTCGATCTGCACCTGCGCGTCCTGCTCGTTGTAAGCGTGAAACTCGACCGGATGATCATCTTCCTGCTCGTTGCGGTAGCAGTTGACGCCGACCTTGGGGAATTCGCCCGACTCAATCTTGCGCAGCATGCCATAGGCCTGGGCCGACACCTTGGACTGGATGCTACCTTCGGCCACCATCTTGACGATGCCACCCTGCGCATCGACCTCGGCCATGATCTCCTCCATCTTCTTGCGCATTTCGTTGGTCATGGTCTCGACGTAGAACGAACCCGCCAGCGGATCCACGGTTTCGGTCAGCCCCATCTCCTCGACCAGCAACTGCATGGTGCGTAGCGAGATGCGGGCCGAATACTCGGTGGGTATGGTGTAAGCCTCGTCGTAGGAACACAGCGCCATGGTCTGGGTGCCCGAAAGCGCCGATATCAGCGCGTAGTAGGCACCGCGCACAATGTTGACCTCGGGCTGCTCGAAGGTGAGGCCGCCACCGCCGCCGGCGGCGATCATGCGCAGCCACATGGAACCGGGCTTCTCCGCGCCGTATTGCTCCTTCATGATCTTGGCCCACAGTCCGCGCCCGGCGCGGAACTTGCACACCTGCTCGAAGATGTTGCCGAAAATGTTGAAGTTGTAGGAAAGCCGCCCGGCGAACTCGTCCACCGACAAGCCGCGCTTGATGGCGTCGTCGGCGTAGGCCTTGGCAATGCAGAAGGCATAGGCAATTTCCTGCGCCGGCGTGGCCCCGGACTCGCGGATGTGATAGCCGCAGACCGACACCGGCGTGTACTTCGGTGCGTGCGTGGCGCAGTATTCGATGGTGTCACCGACCAGTCGGATCGACGGCTCCACCGGAAAAATCCAGGTGCCACGGCCAATGAATTCTTTCAGGATGTCGTTCTGTGCCGTGCCGCGCAGTTCCTTGATGTCGTAGCCGCGTTTTTCGGCCATCGCCAGGTACATCGCGATCAGGATCGCGGCTGCACCATTGATGGTGAGCGAGACGGTGATCTTCTTCAGGTCGATGCCGTCAAAGGCAATCTCGAAATCGCGCAGGGTGTCGATCGACATGCCAACGCGACCGATCTCGCCCTCGGCCAGCGGATCATCGGAATCGAGGCCGATCTGGGTCGGCAGATCAAAAGCGACATTGAGGCCGGTCTGGCCATTGGCGATCAGGTACTTGAAACGCTTGTTGGTTTCGGCCGGGTTGCCGAAGCCGGCGTACTGACGCATGGTCCAGGGCTGCTTGCGGTACATCTCGCGGTGGATGCCGCGGGTGAAGGGAAATTGACCGGGCTCGCCGACCATCTCCATGCCGCCGCTGGCCTCGACGTCCTGCGCGGTGTACAGCGGCTTGACCTCGATGCCCGACTCGTTGATCACCTTCTTCATGGCGGGTTTCTGCGGAGTACTCATTTCACTTCTTTCTTGATGTAGTCGCAGATGTCGTCGAGTTTGGAGCCGGACGGGAAGATCCCCTTGAAGCCCAGCTCGCGCAAAGCCTGGTGATCCTGCGCTGGCAGGTTGCCCCCAATCACCCAGAGTTTGTCGTCCAGGCCATCCGCTTCCAGCAGGGGCTTGAGTCTGCGGCAGAACGGCAGGTGCGAGCCGGCCATGGAAGACAGCGCAATGACGTCGACATCTTCTTCCAGTGCGATGCGGGCGATCTGCTGCGGTGTTTGGCGCAGGCCGGTGTAGATCACCTCAAAGCCGGCGTCCATCATGGCCCGCACCACCACCTTGGCGCCCTGGTCGTGGCCGTCCAGGCCGGGTTTGCCGAGCACGACCTTGATGGGGCGTTGCGATGCGGTCATTCAGACACCTCCTTGGCGATGATCATTTTCAAAATCTCACTGGTGCCGCCACCAATCAGGGTAAAGCGTACGTCGCGCAAATAGCGCTGTACCGGGTACTCCATGGCGTAGCCATAGGAAGCCAGCACGCGCGCCGCCTTGTCACATACAGTGGCGGCGGCCTCGCTGGCGAACAGCTTGGCCATCGCGGCCTCCTTGTGATACGGCTTGCCGGCATCGCGCCGCCAGGCGGCGTAATAGACAAGATGATCAGCGGCTTCGAGTTCCGTTGCCATCTCGGCCAACTTGTGCCCAATGGCCTGAAAACGGTTGATCGGCTTGCCGAACTGGCTGCGCTCGCCAGCGTAACGCACCGCCTCGGCCAGTGCCGCTTGCCCGCAGCCCAGCGCCATGGCACCGGTGATGATGCGAATCTCGCCCAAGGTCTTGCGCAAATGGCCTTCGCCATCGCCCTCTTCCTTGCTCAAACGGTGGCTGTCGGGCACAAAGCATTCGTCAAACGCGACCTCCGAGGTCGGCAGCGCCCAGACGCCCATTTTGTGAATCTCGCGACCTACCGTCAGCCCCTTGAAGCCTTTCTCGACCAGGAAAATGGTCAGCTTCTTCTCTTCGCCTGCCTTGGCAAATACGGTGAAGAAGTCGGCCATGGGTGCGGAAGTGATCCAGGTCTTCTGGCCGTTGATCACATAGCCGCCATCGACCTTGCGGGCGGTCGTGGCAATCGACCCCAGGTCGGAACCGGCATTCGGCTCGGTCATGCAAATGGCGCCAATCTTCTCGCCACGCAAGGCCGGCTTGAACAAGCGCTCCAGAATGTCTGCGTTGCCCAGCATGTGCAGGAACTTGGTGCCCATGAGTGACTGCATGGCCACGGCGCCAGCCAGCGACATGGAGCCGCGGGCCACTTCCTGCAGTGCCAGGCAGAACTCGGTCAGCGCCATGCCGCTGCCGCCCACCTCTTCCGGGTATCGCATGCCGAAAAAACCAAGGTCGGCCAATTCCTGAAACAAAGCGCGCGGAAAAGCCCTGGCCTCGTCCAGCGCCGCCGCTTGCGGTGCGATGCGCTCGTCGCAAAAGCGCGCGAAGTTGTCGCGGACGGAGCGCTGCTCTGAACTGAGGTCAAAGTCCATAGTCGCGCGCCGCCGCCTCCGGTGTGATCACCCCATCGCGCACTTCCTGCGCCAACAGAGCCCGGTCGCGCAGCAGCGGATCGCCGTAGCCGCCGCCGCCGCTGGCCACCTGGTGGTACAGCGTGCCCAGCGGCACACCGGTGATCAGGTCCTTGTTCTTGGGGACCACGGTGCTGCCGTCGGGGTAAGTCAGTCGGATGAAATTCAGGCCTGCATCCTTGCCGCCAAACAGACCAAAGGCCGGCTCGAAGTCACCGTCGCCAAAGGTCACCAGTTGCGTGTCAGGCGAACCGATGCGAAAGATCGTCTCCACACCCAGACCGCCGCGCCACTGGCCCGCGCCGGCGGAGTCCACCAGCAACTCGTGCTTGATCAGGGTGTGCGGCGTTTGCTGCTCAAACATCTCGTAGTCCTGGTCCAGCACGCCACCGGAAGCGTCGATCATGCCGATGTGGTCGTAGCCGTCGGTGCCCTTCATGGCGCCGGAGCCGCCCTTCAAGCCCATGAAGCCGATGTCCACGTATTTCTCGTTGCTGCGCGGGTCGATGCCGGTCGTAAGCGACGCCAGCAGATTGTTCCAGCCGGCGGTCACGCGCTCCGGCATGACGGGGGCCAGCGCGCGCTGGATCGCGTCCGCGTTGGGCGGGCACAGGTGATTGCCAAAGGTGGTGGCCTTGGGATAGGCAGCGTTGAGGATGGTGCCCTCGGGGATGATGATCTCGATCGGTTGCACCATGCCTTCGTTGTGCGGAATGTCCGGATTCACCATCTGCAGCAGCGTCAGGATGGTGGCCGAAGCGCTGGAGGTGAAAGTTCCATTGACAAAGCCGTTGGTCTGCGCGTCGGTTCGCGTGTAGTCGAACTTGATGCTCTTCTCACCCACTGTGATGTCCACGCGAATGGTGAACTTCGATCCCGGGTGCCGGCCGTCGTAGTAGACGTAGCCCTCGCCCGCGTACTGCCCCGGCGGGATCTTGGCGATCTCCGCTTCCATCATCTTGCGTGTGGCCTGGAACAAGGCCTGCTTGTGCAGCTCGAAACTGGGTCGGCCATACTTCTTGAGCAGTTCGAGCATGCGCCGCTCGCCCACGGTGCAGGCGCCCATTTCGGCCTTCATGTCATGCTGAACGATGTCCAGTCGCACATTGGCGAAGATCAGGCCCCACACGTCTTTGCGCAGTTTGCCGCGCTCCACCACCTTCACCGGCGGAATCCGAAGCGCTTCCTGCCAGACCTCCACGGCGTTCGGGTTGTAACCGCCGGCGACGTTGCCGCCGATGTCGGCCTGGTGCCCCTTGACCGCCGTCCAGGCGACCAGTTCGCCGTCCAGAAAGATTGGTTTGAAGGCCGCCACATCGTTGTTCTGATTGCCCAGGCTGAACACATCGTTGTGAAAGATCACGTCGCCCGGATAGAGCTCATCGCCAAAAAACTCCTTGATGTACTTGCACACCGGTGCCAGCGAGAACGCAAGAATGGGCAGATTCTCGGTCTGCTCCAGCATATTGCCATCGGCGTCATAGAGGCCGGTGACGTAGTCCTTGGCCTCGCACAGAATCGGCGAGCGCGTGGTCTGCGCCATCGAGATGCTCATCTCGTCGGTGATCGCCTTGAAGGACCGGGCATAGACCGACAGCAAAATGGGATCGATCTTGCTCATACGCCAACCTCCTCTTTCATGCACGATGCGACCAGATCGTCGCGGCCCTTCTTGTACAGGGCAAAAGAACCCAGCGCATCAACCACGCAGTCAAATGAAGCGCTGACAAAAATGGCCGTGGTTTCCTGTTCGATCAGTGCCGGCCCCTGCACCCGATTGCCGTAAGCCAACTGGTGACCATCGAACACCTTGATCTCGGCGAACGCCGCGCTCTCAGGGATGTAGACCGACCTCTGGCTCTTGAGTGCGTGTTCGGCTCCGGTGCCAGCCCAGGCCTGCTTGCGATAGCCTGGCTTGTCGGTCAGCCCTACCGCCTGCACCCGCACATTGATGATTTCGATGGCTGTATTTTCCTGAGCCAGTGAGTAGCCATAGAGGCGGTTGTGTTCGGCATGAAATGCCTCGGCTATGGCCGGGGCGTCGTGCGCCTGAATCAGTTCCTGCGGCACCAGCACCGAAACTTCGTGGTACTGCTTGAGGTAGCGGCAGTCCAGCCGCACGGTGTGGCTGCGCTGCGCTGCGGCGATCTGTTCGTGCTCGAGTTGGCGCGCGCCATCGAGCAGCATATCGTCGATGATGACCCCAAGGCGACTCCAGTCCACTGCCTCCAGCCGCGCGACGAAGGTGCGCACAAAGTCGTGTTTGAGTTCACTCAGCAACATGCCAAAGGCGCATAGCACGGAGGACTCGCGCGGCACAATCTGCAACGGGATTTCGAGCTCATTGCAGATCAGGCAGGAGTGGATGGGGCCAGCGCCGCCGGCCGGAATATAGGGGAATTCGCGCGGATCGAAACCACGTTTGATGGTGACTTCACGCACACCCTGCGCCATGTTGTTGCAGGCCACGCGGTACATGCCCGCCGCGGCCTCCTCGATCGACAAGCCCATCGGTTTGGCAATATGTTCCTCGATGGCGGCGCGGGCCGCCGCCATGTCCAGGCGCATCTTGCCGCCGGCAAAGAAGCCGGGATCGAGATAGCCCAGCACGACGTTGGCATCGGTCGTTGCAGGCAGTTTGCCGCCCTTGGCGTAGCAGGCCGGTCCGGGGTCGGCACCCGCGCTGTGCGGCCCCATACGCAACATGCCACCCTGGTCCAACCAGCCAATGGAGCCACCGCCCGCGCCTATGGTGTGGATGTCGAGCATCGGTAGCGCAATCTTGTGGCGGGCAATCTCGCCATCGTTCTTGACCAGTGGGCTGTCAACGGCCACCGAGGCTTCGAAGCTGGTGCCGCCCATGTCGGTCGTGATGCACTTGTTTTGCCCGTGTACGCGCACATAGAAAAGACCCGCCACCGGGCCGCCGGCAGGCCCTGAGAGCAGGGTCAGCGCAGCCTTTTCCCGCGCCAGTTGGGGCGAGATCACGCCGCCATTGGATTGCATGATGAGCAGCAGCTTGGAGAAACCGATGTCCTTCAGACGGGACACCAGCTGGTCCAGGTAATGGTTGAGCTTGGGGCCGACGTAGGAGTTCAGCGCCGTCGTGCTGACGCGCTCGTAAAAACGGATCGAGGGCAGTACATCGCTCGATACGGACAGGTAGGCGCCGGGCAGTTCGCGCCGCACCAGTTCCGCTGCGGCCTGCTCGTGCTGCGCGTTGGCAAACGAGTTCATGAAGCAGACCGAGACCGCAAGCACACCTTCGCGTTTGAAGAGTTCGATGGCCTGACGCACCTCGTCGAGATCGAGCGCCTGTGACTCCTGCCCGTTGCGGTCAATCCGTCCGGCCACGCCAACGCGCAGGTAACGCGGCACCAGCGGCGCTACGTTGGTATAGCGGTTGTTGTATTGCTCCTCGCGTATGCCACGACGCATCTCCAGTGCATCGCGCACGCCCTGGGTCGTCAGCAGCGCGCTCTTGGCACCGGTTCCGGTGAGGGTGGCGTTGGTGGTGACGGTGGTGCCGTGCACGATCGTGTCGATGCTGCGGGCGAACTGTTCCAGGGTGAGCGCAGGACGCATATTGGCAGCCATGTCGCGCAGACCGTTGACCACGGCAATGGAAGGGTCGGATGGGGTGGAGAGTGATTTGAAAATCACAGGATCAGCGCCCTCCCTGGTCAGGACGAAGTCGGTGAAAGTGCCACCAACGTCAATTCCGATCTTGGTTCCGCCACGGGTGCGGGCGGTCACTGAGTTGTTGATTTGCTCTGCTTGAGGGTTCATGGTCTTTCCTTCAGCCAATCAGGCGGCTTCGACGCTGTCGCTGCGCCTGACTGAGGTCTTGATTTGTTCTCGCATCAGCTTGCCCAGCGCTGTTCGTGGCAGGCTTTGCGCTATCACCACCTCGCGTGGCAACTTGTAGCGTGCGACCCGTCCTTGCAGCAGTTCGACGATGCTCTCTGCGCTGACGTGCCGGCCCGCCTTGGGCACAACGACCGCCACCACCGCCTCGCCCCAGCGCGCATCGGGGCGCCCCACCACGGCAACTTCGGCGAGGTCCGGGCACTGGCTCAGGACGTTCTCCAACTCTGCCGGGTAGATGTTTTCGCCGCCCGAAATGATCATGTCGGTGCGGCGGCCATCAACGTAGAGATAACCGTCCTGGTCCTGGTGGCCCACATCGCCGCTGTGGTACCAGCCATCCGACAGGGCGGCTGCCGACGCGGTCGGCTTGCCCCAATAGCCTGACATCACGTTGGGTCCGCGAACGCAGATTTCGCCGGTTGCACCTTGAGGCACGTCGCGCCCGGCGTCATCGACCAGGCGAAGCTCGCAATGCAAGGCCGCCTTGCCAACCGAGCCAGGGTGCTGAGCGGCGTCCGGCGCGCGCTGGTAGGCCGCAATCGGGCAGGTCTCGGTGGCGCCGTACACCTGCAGCAGTGGCACGTCGGCTCGCAGATGTCGGCCGTATTCGGCAGAACCAATGATGGTGGAACCCGTGGTGATGGAGCGCAAAGTGTCTGAACGCAACTGCGCCCAGCGCGCGTCGTTCGCCAGCAACTCAAGTTGCGCCGGCACCAGTACAGTGAGGGTTACGCCTTGCGTTTGCAGCGCGTCGATCACGGCGCCGGGATCAAAGCGCCCGTGCAAAATCACAGTGGCGCCGCAGTGCAAAGCAGGCAGGGTCTGGATATTGAGGCCACCAACATGAAACAGCGGCAGGCTGGTGAGAACCACATCGCTGCTGCTCATGTCATGCATATGCGCGCTGTTCACGGCGTTGTAGAACAGGGCGTTCTGCGTCAGCACCACACCTTTGGGCTGGCCTGTGGAGCCGGAGGTGTAGCACAAGACCATCGGGCTGTCCATGCCGCCCTGGCTTGATGCTGGCGAGCCTGCGTGGGCTGCACCCAGCATCTCATCAAGAGCGATCCAACCTGGCCGCGCCGGGCCCGCACAAACCCAGGCGGTGGGGCCTGCCACGTCGTGCAAGGCCGTACTGGGACCAACGAAGGGTTCGTCCACCACCACAACGCGTGGCTGGCAGTCGCCCAGCATGATGCGATGCTCGGGCGGCGCCAGGCGCCAGGACAGGGGCACAAACACAGCACCCAGGCGCGCGCAGGCAAACAGCAACAACAGTTGTTCGGCGCTGTTGTAACCGAGATGGGCCACGCGGTCTCCCGGCACCACGCCCTGACCGCTCAGCGCTGCTGCCATTTGGCCGACGGCGCGTGACAGTTCACCATAGCTCCAGGCTCGCTCATCGCACACCAGCGCAAGCTTGTCCGGCGCAAAACTTGCGTGCCGTTCAATCCAGTGCGACAGGTCCATGCAGTTCTCGATCAATGCGCTCGATTCGTGTGCCCACCTACTTGCGGTCGACCACTTCCAGCACGACCGCCATGGCTGAATCGCCCGCCGCACAACCGGTGAACAGACCGCGCCCGCCACCGCGCAGCGCAAGTTCTTCGATCAACTCGATCACGGAGCGTGTTCCCATCGGCGCCTGGGGATGCCCCCATACCAGCGAGCAGCCGTAGTTGTTCATGTCAGCCGTGTTCACGCCCATGGCGCGGGCAAAGTACAGGTCGTTCAGGGCAAACGGGTTGTGTGTCTTGATCGCGTCAATCTGGCCAATGGTCAGCCCAGCCTGCGCCAGAGCGCGCTGCGCTGCGGGGACGGTCGCCTCCGGCATGCGGGCCAGCGCCACGCGGGCTTGGCCAAAACCGAGCAGGCGAACCGCCATCTTCGGGTTGATGGACAACTCGGCCGCGCGCTGCGGTGTGGCCACCAGGATCGCTGCATTGCCGTCAGCCGGATGGGTCTGGGCGCCAAAGGTCACCGTACCGCCCTGACGCACCGGCACCAACTTGGCCAGGCCTTCGGCTGTCGAGTGGCTGATGCCTTCATCCCCTGCCAAGGTACTCATGGTCTTGCGCAGGTTCGCGGTCGGAACATCGAACGGCAGCGTCATGAAGCGGCGCAAGAATGCCGAATCGTCCTGCAATGCCATGCGGTACTGCTGCTCACGGCGCAGTACGATTTCGTGCTGTTCGGCGGTACTGAAACCGTGCGTGGCTGCCACGTTCTCGGCGGTTTCCAGCATGGCGTGACCACCCAGTGGATCGCAGTTGAAATTATCCAGGACCCAGTCTTCGCCGGCGCCCGTTCCGCCGACACCCTTGGGGTTAGGGTAGTAGACGTGCGGACCATTGGAGGTGCGGTCGCAGGTCAGTCCAATAGCGGCGCTGGCCATGCCAGACTGAACCTCCTGGGCACAAGCCAGCAGCACGCGCACGCCGGTGGCACAGGCTTGCATGATGGTGGGACCGCCCACCTGCGCCAAGCCGGCCAGACCGGTCAGCCAGGGCAGGCCATAGAAGGCGTGCTTTTGCGGCACCGACAGGCCGAGCACGCCATAGTCGATCTGCTCGCCCTTGACACCGCGGCGCGCCAGTTCCTGCCTGGCCACGTGCGCAGCAAACTCTATGCTGTGAAGATGGGAAAAGCTGCCCTGCCAGCGCACAAAGGGCGTGCTCCAGTAGAGGCCATAGGGGATTTCGACATTCAGGGACATGATCTTGCCTTCGTTGTTATCAAGTTGGGGTGCTCGCTTCAGCCGAGCCTTCGGCCTGCGCCTCGCGTTCGATTTCGTCAAGTTCGCTGCGCAGGAACTTGCGGGCTGTCCCAAGGTGCTCACGCATGACACGCTCAGCACTTTCCGGGTCCCGACGGCGCAGCGCCGAATGAATCTTCTTCATGCCTGACAGCGTGGCCTTGCGCGCCGGTTCACTGCCCAGCGTCAAGACCCGCAAGTAGCGCACGTGCCCGGCATAGCGCTCGATCGCACCGATCAGACGCTGGTTGGTCACCTGTCCCTGCCAAGCCTGGTGAAATCGTGCATTTGCCTCGCGGAATGCGTCCACATCACTGCCGGCATGAGCCGTTTTGGCCCGTTCAAAAGCGGCTTCCAACTCCTGCAATGCCGCTGGTTGGTAATTTGATTGCGCCACCCAAGCCAGTGCGGCGGGCTCCAGAATGCCGCGCAGCTGGTAGATTTCGTCCACATCCCCATCCGACAAAATGGGTACCATGAAACTGCGTCCGTCACCGGCGATCAGACCTTCGCTCAACAAGCGTGCCAGCGCCTCGCGCACAGGAGTGCGAGACACACCCAACTGCTGCGCCAGCGTGGCTTCCTGCAAAGGCTGTCCAGGCCGCAGGACGCGACTGCCCAGGTATTCACGCAGCGTCTGGTGGACCTGGTTGGCCAGCCCTGCCGGGCGGTTGATCGGTGTCAGTGTCGGGGTCATGATGCGGCTGAAAAGTGGCTTGGTCCGGTTGCTTTTTGGATATCGTATACGTTATACATTCAATAGGCAAGCACCAAACGGGCTTTTTGGGTGCGCAGAGGGGGAGGGAAATCCCTCCCCCTCTGACTCCGATACGCTTGCACTGGCCGGACCAGCAGGCCCGCCTTTTCAGTCCGCCAGAAAGCGTTCCGTCAGTAGCGCCCAGTAAGCCGCACCGATGGGCAGGTTGGCGTCGTTGAAGTCGTAACCGGAGTTGTGCACCATGCACGCCCCATGGCCGGCGCTTGCCCCGTCACCATTGCCAATCAGCAGGTAACTGCCCGGCACCTGTTCCAGAAAAAAAGCGAAGTCTTCGCTACCGGTCAGTGGCTGCGTCTGCGGCACCACATGGCTCGCGCCAACCAGTTCCACGGCGACACGGCGCGCGAAATCGGTCTCGGCCACGGTGTTGACCAGCACCGGGTAGCTGCTCACACACTCGATGCGAGCCGTCACGCCAAGACTCTGCGCCTGCGCCGTGACGAGTTCATGGATGCGGCGCAGCAGGGTTTCGCGCACCTCGCGGTCGAGCGCGCGCACGCTGAGCTTGAGCGTGGCGCACTCAGGGATGACGTTATGCGCACTGCCGGCGATGAAGGCGCCTACGGTGATCACCGCCATTTGCAGCGGGTCGATGTTGCGCGCGACGATGGACTGCAGACCCAGCACGATGGTCGCTCCGGCCACCACCGGATCAACCGCGCGTTGCGGCACAGCACCATGGCCACCGACACCCTGCAGGGTGATGAGAATGCTGTCAGACGAGGCCATGGTGGGTCCGTCGCGCAGCAACAGTTGGCCCTGCGGGTGACCGGGCATGTTGTGCATGGCGAAGACGGCGTCACACGGAAACTGCGTGAACAGGCCGTCGTCCATCATCCTTTTTGCACCGCCCAGGCCTTCCTCGGCGGGCTGGAAGATCAGATTGAGCGTGCCCTTGAAGCGGCCCTTGGCTGCCAGGTGTTTGGCAGCAGCCAGCAGCATGGCGGTGTGACCGTCGTGCCCACAAGCGTGCATCACACCGGCGTGGCTGCTGGCGTGCGCCAGGCCGGTGGCTTCCTGGATCGGCAACGCGTCCATGTCGGCGCGCAGTCCGAGGGTCTTGTCGGAACTGCCACGCCGCAGCTGCCCCACGACCCCCGTCCCGCCGAGGCCGCGTGTAACCTGATAACCCCACTGCTCCAGGCATGACGCAACCAGGTCGCTGGTCCGGAATTCCTGGTAACCCAGTTCGGGGTGACGATGGATATCGTGGCGCAGCGCAGTGAATTCATCGGCGAGTGCCTGCAAATCGGCCAGTGGCGTGCTCATCTGTGCGTTCCCCTTAAGCTGCTTACTGCGGCTGCAGGTTGACGGACTTGGCGATGGCGCGGAACTGTGCCGTGCCCTCGGCGTAGACCTTGGCGGCCTCTGCCAACGAAAGTTCGCGCGACACTTCCAGGCTCTGCGCCACCAGGTTGGTGCGCAACGCAGGATCGCCCAGGGTCTCACTCAGGGCCTTGTGCAAGGCCTGCACAATGGGCTCAGGCGTGTCTTTCTTGACGAAGTAGCCGGTCCAGATGCTGAAGTTGAAATTCTTCAACGCCTTGCTCTCCTGCACCGAGGGCACGTTCTTGATGGCATCGAGCCGTGTCGGTGAGAGCGTGGTCACAAACTTCAGCCTGCCTTGCGCTGCCATTTCGATCTGCGGTTGGCCAAAGGGGCTGATAAAGATGTCGATGACACCACCCATCATGTCCTGCAATACCGGGGCACCGCCCTTGTAGGGAACATGCAGCATCGGCACGCCGGTCACCTTGCTCATGTGTTCGCCCATGAGGTGATAGAAGCTGCCATTGCCGACGCTGCCATAGGTCATGGGCTTGCCTTCCTTGGCAGCCTTGGCCGCATAGGCAATGAGTTCATCGCCGTTGCTGGCTGGCAGGTCGCCACGGGCAATGACCGCCATCGGGGCATTGGCAATCATCTGCAACATGCGGAAATCCTCGCTCTTGAACTTGACAGCGGCATTGGACATGGGCGACAGGATGAGTTCGTTAGGCGAGCCCTGGAAAATGTAATAGCCATCCGCTGGAGCGCTCAGCACCTTCTGCGCCGCGATGGCACCGCCGGCACCGCCAAGGTTTTCGATGATCACCGGCTGGCCCAGATGTTTGGCAAGTGAGACATTGACCATGCGCGCGACGACGTCGGACAGCCCCCCCGCAGGGTAAGGCACCATCATGGTGACGGGCTTGCTCGGAAAGCTCTGGGCCACAGCAGCACCAGCCAGCGTCAGGCCGGCGGCCAGACCACACAGGTGCTTGAGAGTCAAACGTCGGGAAGCGCGCATGGAATTGTCCTTTGTGATGGGTAAGCAGGAAGCAACGATGCTAGGAAGGTTACCGCCGTCCGTCAATGTGGATTCCCCGTAGAAGACGCGGCCAGCTCATGAACGGTGATAGGCGGGGGACCGGGGGATATCATGCGGCTGGTGGTGGCGCGCCAGATCGGACTCTGAGTGGTGAATACATGAACAAGATACCGGATGTCTACCCGACGGTAGTGCACATGCTTGCTGCAGCAGTTACTCAGGCACCTGACCGCGAGGCCCTGGTCTGTCAGGATGAGCGACTGAGCTATGCCCAGTACGCTCGTTGCATTGCCTGGTTCGCCCACGAACTGGTCGATCTGGGTGCCCGCGGCAAGCGCGTCGGCATCGTTCTGGGTAATTCGCTCGACATCTGCGTCGCGATGTTCGCGGCGCACGCAGCGGGCGCTCAGGTCGTCCCCTGCAACCCGATGTACACCGAACGGGAGTTGCGCACCATTTTCGAAGATGCCGATCTGCACGCCATCATCTATGCCGATGAAAAGCATGATGTGGTGTCGCTTCTTGCCCATGAATTCGCGATTCCAAATCGTATTCGCATCGGGCCCAAAGGCAGGCGGCTGATCGCTTGGCGCGAGGCTGCGGACAGGGAACTGCCACAGCCGATGCCCTCCCCTACGGATTTGGCTACGCTCCAGTACACGGGAGGAACGACGGGGCGTCCGAAGGGCGTGAACCTGACCCATTGCTCGGTTGCCACGAACATCAGCCAACGCGAAGCACTGGTACCGACGCGCACAGACTGCGAGCGCCTGCTCTGCGTGATGCCCCTGTTCCATGTTTACGCCACAGCGATGTGCCTGCACAACATGGTCTTCGCCCGTGGCACCATGATTGTGCTGCCGCGCTATTCGCCGGAGGCTGTCTTTGAGCTTCTGGCGCGCGAACGCATCACCATCTTCGCCGGAAGTCCCACGCTGTTCGTCGGACTGATGAGCCAGGCGCAATTCTCTCGAACCGATTTCTCCCGCATCCACCTCTCGTACTCCGGTTCGGCGGCATTGCCGGAAGATCTGCTCAGACGCTGGGAGGCTGCTACCGGTGCGCCGGTCATAGAAGGCTACGGCCAGTCGGAAGCCGGGCCCGTCGTCTCGTTCAATCCCCAAAACGGGACAAGAAAGCCCGGCTCCGTTGGCTTGCCGGTGCCAGACACGCTGGTAGAAATCGTTGATACGGACGAGGGAAAGAAAGTTCTCGCTGTGGGGGAGAAGGGTGAAATCCGGGTGCGCGGACCGCAGGTCATGGCCAGCTACCGCAACCTCCCTGGCGAGACCTCAGCCACCCTGCGCGAGGGCTGGCTCTATACCGGGGACATCGGCGAGCTTGACAGCGACGGCTACCTCTACATTCGGGACCGCAAGAAGGAGATGGCCAAGGTTTCCGGTTTTAACGTCTTCCCGCGTGAAATTGAAGAAGTGCTGTACCTGCACGCCGGAGTGCAGGAAGCCGCGGTCGTAGCGGTTCCGGACAGCTATCGCGGGGAAGTTGTGAAAGCGTTGGTCGTGCCGCGTACCCATGACGTCACCGCCATGCAACTCATTGAACACTGCAAAGCCAATCTGGCAAAGTACAAGGTCCCAGCGAGCGTGGATCTGGTTTCAGAATTGCCGAAAACCGGTGTTGGAAAAATCGACAAGAACCGAATACGCGAAGTGCTCGCCGGCGTTAACAAAATGACCTGATGGGCGGAACACGAAACTGGCCGTCGTACATGGGTGGGGGACGCGTTTCCTTACGAACACAACCTGTCTTTGGGAAGGATATGCGGATACGTCTGAAAGTGCTCATCCAGAAGGCTTTGCAGTGCAACCAAAACGTCCCAAGGAAATCCCTGGCGGGTCTCGCCGCGAGTGTCATGAATCAAGTTGCGCAGATAGCTGACAAATTCCTGGCATCCCCAATAGGCTTGGAGCCTGTTCCCGATATGGGGAAACGCCTGATAGATAACGCTGAAATTCGGGTGCGTGTCCGACGGCACGACGCCACTGTCTTTGGAGACTGCAGGCAGGCGCAAGGGACGAGAAGCAGCCCGCCTCTCCTCCTCGGTGATGCGTGAAGCACCGGCCGTGTCCTCAAATGGGGGGGAATCTCTCGCATCGTTGCGTCGTTTGAACAGCTTTTTAAACATAGCGGACGGATGTTATCAGCGAATCAAGAGAAAAGGTGCAGACTGGGGTTTACCTGAGTTTCCTTTGGCTACACGGTACAAAATCATGTACGGGTGACGACATGAAACAAACCAGCGACAAGAAACAAAAAAGCCCGCTACCGTATTGATAGCAGGCTTTCCATGCCCCATGCGGGTTCTAACTGGTGGCCTGGGGCGGAATCGAACCACCGACACAAGGATTTTCAATCCTCTGCTCTACCGACTGAGCTACCGGGCCAGAGCGCGGAGTATAGCAGCATCTTCTCCGCGTTGAAGCCCCGGAATCAGGCCCCGTGACGCTTGCCGCGCGTCAAGTCCACACCGAGTTGCTTGAGCTTGCGGTAGAGGTGGGTTCTCTCCAAACCCGTCTTTTCTGCAACCCGGGTCATGGAGCCATTTTCCTTGGCCAGGTGGTACTCAAAATAGGCTTTCTCAAATTCATCGCGTGTCTCGCGCAGAGGCTTGTCAAGCATGAAGCTTTGCTGCGATTGTGGCCCCACCTCAGCCGCAACGAGTGCAGGCTGAGCGCCGGCAGAAGCATCCAGCATCGGCGACGCGGACGCCGCTGCGAGGGGTGCCAGCGACTTGCGCGCGGTGCCGCGCGCCAGCGCCTGTTCGACGGCCTTGAGCAATTTCTGCAGCGTGATGGGCTTTTCCAGAAAGGCCAGGGCGCCAATTCTGGTTGCCTCCACCGCCGTATCGATGGTGGCGTGCCCGCTCATCATGATGACGGGCATGGTCAACGCGCCGGTAGCCGACCACTCCTTGAGCAGTGTGACGCCGTCGGTATCGGGCATCCAGATGTCGAGCAACACCAGATCCGGGCGCTCACGCAGGCGGGCAGCGCGCGCCTGGGCGGCGTTTTCGGCCACCTCAACGTTATGCCCTTCGTCGTTCAATATTTCCCACAACAGATCGCGGATGCCGAGTTCGTCGTCAACCACCAGTATGTTTGCCATGATGTAGCGTGTTCCTTGGATCTACCTGCGCCGCCAGCTAGCCCTGCGCAACGTTTTCAGTACTGAATGATAACGACACTTGGGCGCCAATGACCTGCCCCTCAAACTGCCGATTGGTAACGTCCACACGGGTGCCGTGTTCGTCCGCAATTTTTTTCACAACCGCCAGGCCCAGGCCGGTGCCCTTGGCCTTGGTCGTCACATAAGGCTCGAAGGCGCGTTTCAGGATGCGCTCCGGGAAACCGGTGCCGTTATCGAGAACACTCAGTCGGACCCGGTTGTTCGCCTCAATCCACTGGGTCCTGACCGTGACACTTTGCAGTTCACCAGCCTTGCCGGCAGATTCGGTTGCGTCCTGTGCGTTTTGCAGCAGGTTGTGCAAGACCTGGCGCAGTTGCTGTGCGTCACCCATCACGCGCTGACAGCGTGGGTCCAGTTCCATGCGCACTGGCACTTGGGAGGTTTCACTGGCATAGAGTTGCAGCACCTCTGACACCAGCAGGTTCAAGTCAATCGGTCGCAGTTCGGCCGCCGGCAGGCGCGCGTAATCCCGAAACTCATTGACCAACCGCTTCATGGCATCCACCTGATCGACGATGGTCTTCACCGATTTGGCAAGCAGTGCCTGCTCCGGTGCAGCCACCTTGTCCGTGAGTTTCATCAACAAACGCTCTGCCGACAACTGGATCGGCGTGAGCGGATTCTTGATCTCGTGTGCCAGGCGACGCGCCACTTCGCCCCAGGCCTGGACCCGTTGGGCCGACACAATCTCCGAAATATCATCAAAGACCAGCAGCCTGGAAGCGCCTGGCAGTTCAGCACCGCGCGCCACCAGCACCAGGGCGTCCTCGGCCTGGCGGCCGACCAGTCGGGCGCTAGCGTTGCCCAGTTCAAACGAATTCTGCCAATGATCGAGCCCATGTTCGGTGCGCACGCCGAGGAAAGAATCAAACTGGATCTGTACGTCTTCGCCAAATTTCTGTAGCCCTTCGATGTCAGCCAGACGCCGCCCCTCCAGCGCCGCCAGGGGCACCCGAAGAATGCGCTGCGCACCCAGATTGGACGACAGGATGACGCCCCGCGCATCCAGCACCATGACCCCGGCCGTCAGATTGTCCAGGATCGTCTGCAGGTTGGCACGCGCTGCGTTGACTTCCTCCATGCTAAGCTGGACAGCATGGCGGGCATCGGCCAACTGCTGCGTCATGTCGGCAAAGGAACGCGTCAGACCATCGAGTTCATCGCGCCCTTGCAGCGAGGCCTTCGGCGTCAGATCGCCGGCGGCGACCTGCCTCACACCATCGGCCAGCAAGAGCAGCGGTCGCGCAATCTGGTTGCCAAGCAGCACTGCCAGCAGCACCGCACCAAAAACCGCGAGAAACAGGCTCAGCGTCAGGGTGCCGATGTACATCCGTCGCAGCCCGTCACGCGCCAGCGCGCGCTCCTGGTACTCTCGATTGGCTTCCGTCACCGCCAACGCGTTGGCCACCAGGGTCGATGGCAGAGACTGTGTCACCATCAGAAACCGGGGCTCGCCCAACTGCCCCAGGTTGTTGCTGGAAACCATCACCAGCGCCTTGATGCGGGCATTGTTGGTGACGCCGGGTACGGCGTCGTCAAGACCCTCAACCCAGGTGATTGAACGCTGCGATCGAGCATTGCGAAACTGCTGCGGACTGGGTCGCACGGGATTGAGCTGGTAGCGAACATTGCCGGCAGCGGCGATCAATTGTCCTGCGGCACTCCACAAGGTCAGGTCGGTCGCGCCGAGTTGCTCACGCGCGCGCTCCAGCGCCAGCACAGCACTGACGTCGGGCAGGTCAGCCATCTGCAGCGCCGATGCGCGGCCCTTGCTGGCCAGTTCGGTGGACAGCATTTCCAGCGTGACACGACCCAGGTTCAGTCCGGCATCCAGCGCCCCCTCCACCTTGACATCGAACCAGCTTTCGATCGAACGCGATACGAACTGGTAGGAAACCACATAGATCAAAACGCCCGGTGCAAATCCGGCCAACGCAAAAATTGCGGCCAGCTTGACCAGCAAACGACTGCCAAACTTGCCCTGGCGCAAGCGCTGGATGAGGCGAAAGGTAATCCACAAGATGACCGCCAGCAACAGTGTGGCGACCACCACATTGAGTGCAAAAAGCCGTGCGTAATTGCGCTCGTACATTTCACGGTTGGTGGTCGCCTGTGTCAGCAGGAACAGCAGCACCAGGCCGACCGCAACCATCACGGCCAAGCCGAGCCCGACCGTCCAGCGCAAGGCCCGCGAACTAGTCAGGGAGAAGCGTCCGCGCGCCCGGATCACTGTGCCGCTGCCACTCATTTCAGACTATCCAGTGTCAAAGCCTGACTTGACGAGACAGAGACATTCCAGTCGGTCTGTCCCAGCGTACCGATCTGAAACGGACGCGGCAACTGTGACATGTCAAGACGAAAACGGAATTCCACATAATGACGCTGTTCCAGATCCTGGTCGGCGATGTCGCCGATCTTCCAGCGGGACAGTCGTTGCACGGCGACCAGGGCATCGGACAAGGAGTCAAAGTTCTGATTCAGCGCCAGCGCCAGACCGGCCTGCGTGATCAGGCCCGAAGCAACATTCAAACGCCAGCGTCGGGTCAGGGGCTGGTAGGCAAGCCGCATATGGCGCTCGGCGCTGAGCACTCGCTTGTTGGTCCAGTACCAGCGATCCCGGAAGACATCGGCCTCGGCCACGAAAACCATGGGGATGCCTTTGAACAGAGCGTCCTGCACGACGGCCGACAACTCGAACTTGACGTTGGCGGTAAGCAGGAGGGCTTCACCATCGCGCTCCATGCGAAAGGCAGAAATCTCGGTGACCGGCACTTCGGCACGGGCGACGCTGGCGTGACTCCACACCAGACAGGCACCAACCATCAGCCCGATCAGGTCAAGGCGCGCGCTTTTCAAGCAATGCGTAATAAAAGCCGTCATGGTCACCCCCCGGATTGTCCGGGAGGGATTCCCCATTTGCTCGGTCCAGAGGCATTAAATGCCCGGGTGAAGGCAGCAAGACGGCCTGGGTGTTGTGTGCAAGAAACGTTTGTATCTGATCCTCGCCTTCGGAGCGGAAGACCGAACAGGTGCAGTAAAGCAGCCGCCCCTTCGGCTTGAGCAGGGGCCACAGGGCTTTGAGCAGCCTGGCCTGGATCAGGGCAAGCTGTGCAATATCGGACTCGCGGCGCAGCCAGCGCACATCCGGATGGCGGCGCACAATGCCCGACGCAGAACAGGGTGCATCGAGCAAAATGGCGTCGAACAAATGGCCGTCCCACCAGGCCGGCGGGTTGGCAGCATCACCCGTCAGGACCTTGGCTTGCAAACCCAGGCGCTGCAGCGTTTCCCGGATTCTCTGGCAACGCAGCGGGTCCACATCAAGCGCTGTCAGCTGGCAATCGGCCAGCTCCAGCAAATGAGCCGTCTTGCCGCCGGGGGCGGCGCAGGCGTCCAGCACATGAAGCGGCTCCTGCGAGCGCAAGCCCGAGAGCAGCAGCGGCGCGGCCAGTTGTGCGGCGGCGTCCTGGACCGATACCACACCGTCAGCAAAGCCAGGCAATTGCTGCACCGGCTTTGCTCGCTCCAGCGTTACGCCGCAGGGGCCGCAGGCAACGGCGCTGACGCCGGCCGCCGCCAGGGTCTGCAGATAAGGCTGTGCGGCAGTGCGCCGGGCGTTGATGCGCAAACTCATGGGCGCCTGGCGATTATTGGTCAGAAGAATTTCCTGCCATTGCTTCGGCCATTCCTTGCGAACGCGATCAATCCACCACCGGGGATGATTCCAGCGCGCCACCGGATCCGCATCTGTGGCCACTACCAGTGCTTCGCGCTCACGCAGGAATCGACGCAGACAGGCATTGACAAAGCTGCTCTGCGCAACTGTGGCTCGATCCTTCTTGCTCGCCTCGACAGTCTGATTGACCAGGGTAAATGCATCATAGGGTGCGTCGGCTTCACTCCATGCCAGTGCCAGCGCGGTACACAGCAGCGCGTCAACCGCCGGTGGTGGTGCTCGTTTGGCCAGCAACTGGCGCAGCGCCTGGGCTCGCCCGAGGGACCGCAGCACATGAAAAACCAGTGCCTGCACACCTGGACGCAATTCGGCGCTGACCTCGGCCAGTGCCGCTGTGCCGGATACGCCGCAGCGTATGGCCAGCAGGACGGACGCTACCGACTGCAACTGCCGCCACAGGGGAATCGCCTGAACTTGAACGCTGTTCATCAAAGTTACATCGGCTGGGCCGGTCTGAAGCCAAACAGACGCGCCAGCAAAACGGCCGGAAACTGGGTCACGGCGGCGTTGTAGCGGGCAACTGTCTTGTTGAATTCAGTGCGCGCCATTTCAGTCTGCACAACAAGCTGGTCCCACTGCAACGGCAGGTCTTCTGATGACTCAGGTGCGCTGCCCCGTGGTCCGTGTTGTCGCTGGCGCGACCAACTCAGGCACATGGTCTCATAGGCCATGGTCAGGGCGCCGATGGTGGCGCCATGGAGTGGCTGTGAGCGACACATCTTGAGGGCGACCCTGCATTGATCGGCCGCAGCCACCAGCGCTGCAGAATCGGTGACCTCAGGGCTTGCCATCGGCATGAATTGATTGACCAGGCCCTCCAGCACGGCGAACGCGGCAATGCCCTGCGAACGCAGACGCACCAAGCGGTTGTAGGCCCCGACCGCCCAAAACAACAACACGGCGGCACCAAACCACAGGGAGACAGAAGAACTCATGGTCTTCGACCTGAACGCAAAACGCCTCAAACCAGGGTTAACAGGCTTGAGGCGTCAGGTTTTAGGTGGACGGATCCTTACTCGGACACTGCTCCCTCGTCGGCTTGCGCGCCTTCGCTCACTCCTGCCAGCTCGGCAGCTTCGGCATCAGCAATAGCGCGACGCTCGGCGTCGTCCATGTTTTCGCGGACCTTGCGGGCTTCGTGATAGGCCAGACCGGTACCGGCTGGAATCAGTCGTCCCACGATCACGTTTTCTTTCAAACCACGCAGTTCATCGCGCTTGCCCATGATGGCCGCTTCGGTCAGAACGCGCGTGGTTTCCTGGAAGGACGCAGCACTGATGAAGCTGTCCGTCGACAGCGAGGCTTTGGTAATGCCCAGCAGCAGGTTGGTAAAGGTCGCGGGTACCTTGCCGTCGGCACGCAGGGCGTCATTGGTGTTGAGCATCTCGGAGCGCTCGACCTGCTCACCATTGATGTAGCTGGAATCGCCCGCATTCTCGACCACGACACGGCGCAGCATCTGGCGAACAATCACCTCGATGTGCTTGTCGTTGATCTTCACGCCCTGCAAGCGGTACACATCCTGCACCTCGTCCACAATGTAGCGCGCCAGTTCTTCGGAACCCAGCAGGCGCAGGATGTCCTGCGGATCGGCCGGACCGTCAACCACGCTTTCGCCCTTGTTCACTACCTGGCCTTCGTGCACGATGATGCTCTTCTCCTTGGGCACCAGTTCTTCCCAGACAGCACCATCCGGGTCGGTGATCTGCAGGCGAATCTTGCCTTTGGTCTCCTTGCCGAAGGACACGGTACCGGTCATCTCGGCCAGCACACCCTTGTCCTTGGGTGAACGTGCCTCGAATAGTTCGGCCACGCGCGGCAGACCGCCGGTAATATCGCGCGTCTTCTGACCTTCGATCGGGATACGGGCCAGCACTTCGCCAGGGCCCACGTCCTGACCGTCACGCACCTGCACCAAGGCGCCGACCGGGAAGCCGATCGTCACCGAGTGATCGGTTCCAGGAATCTTGACCTCATTGCCGGTGGCATCGATCAGTTTGACCTGCGGACGCACCACCTTGGCAGCACCGCGACGCTTCGGATCGATCACGACCATGGTCGACAGACCGGTCACCTCGTCCACCTGTTTCGCCACGGTCAGGCCTTCTTCGACATTCTCGAAGCGGGCCTTGCCGGCGAACTCGGTGATGATGGGGCGTGTCAACGGGTCCCAGTTGGCCAGGATCACGCCCGCCTTGAGGGTCTGGTCCGCCTTCACCGCCAGCACCGCGCCATACGGCACCTTGTGGCGCTCGCGCTCACGGCCGTGCTCGTCATGAATGACGATCTCGCCGGAACGGGAAATTACCACCTGTTCCTTCTTGCCGTTGGTGACATAACGCATCGTTGCGTTAAAGCCGATGGTGCCGTTGGACTTGGCTTCCACGCTGGAGGCAATGGCTGCCCGTGAAGCGGCACCGCCGATGTGGAAAGTCCGCATCGTCAACTGCGTGCCAGGCTCACCGATGGATTGCGCGGCAATCACGCCGACTGCCTCACCACCATTGACCAGGCCACCGCGACCGAGATCCCGGCCGTAGCACTTGGCGCAAATGCCAAAACGCGTTTCGCAGGTCAGTGCGGTACGCACCTTGACTTCGTCCACGCCCGCAGCTTCAAGTTCTTCGATCAGGTCTTCGTCCAGCAGGTCACCGGCCTTGGCCAGTACGGAACGATTTTCCGGATGGATCACATCGTCAGCCGCAGTGCGGCCCAAAATGCGATCACGCAAGGACTCGATGACTTCGCCGCCTTCGACGATGGCGCGCATCAGGTAACCGCCGTGGGTACCGCAGTCATGCTCCGTCACTACCAGATCCTGTGTGACGTCAACCAGACGCCGCGTCAGGTAACCGGAGTTGGCGGTCTTCAGGGCCGTATCAGCAAGACCCTTGCGAGCGCCGTGGGTCGAGATGAAGTACTCCAGCACATTGAGGCCTTCACGGAAGTTCGCCGTGATCGGGGTCTCGATGATGGAGCCATCAGGCTTGGCCATCAGGCCGCGCATACCCGCCACCTGACGGATCTGGGCAGCGGAACCGCGGGCACCGGAGTCAGCCATCATGTAGATGGAATTGAAGGATTCCTGCGTTACCTGCTTGCCGTGCCGGTCGGTGACGGTTTCCTTGGACAACTGGGCCATCATGACCTTGGAGACTTCGTCGCCGGCCTTGCCCCAGATATCAACCACTTTGTTGTAGCGCTCGCCTGAAGTCACCAGGCCGGAGGTGTATTGCTGGGCAATCTCCTTGACCTCTTTCTCGGCGCGTTCGATGATGCCCTGCTTTTCAACCGGGACCAGCATGTCGTCAATACAGATCGAGATGCCTGCCTTGGTTGCCAGACGGAAACCGTTTTGCAGCAGCTTGTCGGCAAACACCACGGTCTCTTTCAGGCCGCACTTGCGGAACGAGACGTTGATGAGCTTGGAAATTTCTTTCTTCTTCAGCGCCTTGTTGAGGTTGGAAAAAGGCAGTCCCTTGGGCAGGATTTCCGACAGCAGGGCACGGCCAGCGGTGGTTTCCCACAGCTTGGTCGAAGGCAGCAGTTCACCGGTCTGCTTGTCCTTGGTGTACTCGGTCAGACGCACGTTGATGCGCGCTGTCAGCTCCACTTCACCGGCATCAAAAGCACGTTGCACCTCACCGATATCGGAGAAGATCAGGCCTTCGCCCTTGGCGTTGATGCGTTCGCGGGTCGTGTAGTACAGACCCAGCACCACGTCCTGCGACGGCACAATCGACGGCTCGCCGTTGGACGGGAACAGCACGTTGTTGGAAGCCAGCATCAAGGTGCGGCATTCCATCTGCGCCTCAACCGACAGGGGTACGTGGACCGCCATCTGGTCACCGTCAAAGTCGGCATTGAAGGCAGCACAGACCAGCGGGTGCAGCTGAATCGCCTTGCCTTCGATCAGGATGGGCTCAAACGCCTGGATACCCAGACGGTGCAGGGTTGGTGCACGGTTGAGCATCACCGGGTGCTCCTTGATCACCTCTTCGAGCAAATCCCAGACCACCGGCGTGCCGGATTCGACTTCCTTCTTGGCCGCCTTGATGGTGGTGGCAATGCCCATGGCTTCGAGGCGGGCAAAGATGAAGGGCTTGAACAGCTCAAGCGCCATCAACTTGGGCAGGCCGCATTGGTGCAGCTTGAGCGTCGGACCGACCACGATCACCGAGCGACCCGAATAATCGACCCGCTTTCCCAGCAAGTTCTGGCGGAAACGACCGCTCTTGCCTTTGATCATGTCGGCCAGTGACTTCAGGGCGCGCTTGTTGGCGCCAGTCATGGCCTTGCCGCGACGACCATTGTCCAGCAGCGAGTCGACTGCTTCCTGCAACATGCGCTTTTCATTGCGGGCAATGATTTCGGGCGCCTTGAGTTCCAGCAGACGACGCAAACGGCTGTTGCGGTTGATGACGCGGCGATACAGATCGTTCAAGTCCGAGGTGGCAAAACGACCGCCATCCAGCGGCACCAGCGGACGCAGGTCCGGCGGCAGCACCGGCAGCACTTCGAGCACCATCCACTCGGGCTTGATACCGGACTTCTTGAACGCTTCGAGCAGTTTGAGGCGCTTCGTGTTCTTCTTGATCTTGAGCTCGGAGCCGGTCGGGTCGTTGCGCAGCTTCTCGATCGAGCCTTCGATGTCAATGCTTTGCAGCAATTCCTTGATACCTTCGGCACCCATCTTGGCCTGGAATTCGTCGCCGTATTCCTTGAACTTGGCGTCAAAGTCGTCTTCCGACATGATGCTGAATTTCTTCAGCGGCGTCATGCCGGGATCGGTCACGACGTAGGCTTCAAAGTACAACACCCGTTCGATGTCACGCAGTGTCATGTCCAGCACCAGGCCCAGACGCGAGGGCAGTGACTTCAGGAACCAGATGT
>JBAXOZ010000005.1:0-41941 GCA_037132975.1 Comamonadaceae bacterium | reverse complement strand
GGCGGCCCGGCGAAAAATTCGCTACCTATTAAAACTGGTTGGCTCTGGTGCTAGCGAAGCGCATCATCCCCTGTCTGGACGTGACCGGCGGGCGTGTCGTCAAAGGTGTCAATTTTGTTGAATTGCGTGACGCGGGTGATCCGGTGGAGATTGCTGCGCGCTACAACGAGCAGGGTGCCGATGAGCTGACTTTCCTCGACATCACCGCCACCAGCGATGGCCGCGATCTGATTCTGCACATCATCGAGGCTGTCGCCTCCCAGGTCTTTATTCCGCTGACGGTGGGTGGCGGTGTGCGTACCGTGGACGACGTGCGTCGCCTGCTCAACGCCGGAGCTGACAAGACCAGCTTCAACTCAGCAGCCATCGCCAATCCGCAGGTCATCAATGATGCGTCTGCCAAATATGGCGCCCAGTGCATCGTGGTTGCCATTGACGCCAAACGTCGCAGCGAAGCCGACGCTGGTCGACTCGACGCGCAAGGCCAGGCCATGGGTGCTGGCTGGGACGTCTACAGCCACGGTGGGCGCAAGAACACCGGACTGGATGCGGTGCGCTGGGCAGTCGAGATGACGCGCCGGGGGGCCGGTGAAATCTTGCTCACGAGCATGGATCGTGATGGCACCAAGGCGGGGTTTGATCTGAGCTTGACACGCGCAGTCAGCGACGCCGTCGGCGTTCCCGTGATTGCCTCTGGTGGTGTCGGCACGCTGGATCATCTGGCTGATGGCATCCAGATCGGTGGTGCCGACGCCGTGCTGGCTGCGAGTATTTTTCATTACGGCGAATTTACCGTTGCCCAGGCCAAGGCCAGGATGGCCGAGCGCGGCATTCCGGTGAGAATCCCCTCATGAGCTGGCTTGATGCGGTCCGGTGGGACGCCCAGGGCCTGGTGCCCGTGATTGCGCAGGAAGCCAGTTCCGGCGACGTTTTGATGTTTGCCTGGATGAATCGCGAAGCGCTGCAGCAAACCGCCGAACTGCGCCGGGCCGTCTATTTCAGCCGCTCGCGCAACAAGCTCTGGTTCAAGGGCGAAGAGTCGGGCCACGTGCAAACAGTGCATGAAATCCGGCTCGACTGCGACCAGGATGTGATCTTGCTCAAAGTAACGCAGAGTGGGCACGAACCGGGCATCGCCTGTCACACCGGGCGTCACAGTTGCTTCTTCAGCGTGCTCGACAATGGCGACTGGAAAGTATCCGACCCGGTCTTGAAAGACCCACGAACCATCTACAGCTAAGCGCCTATGTCTTCTCCAATTTCTGCCGCCGATTCACTTGCCGCCCTGTCCCGCGTCATCGAAAGCCGTCTGCCACGCAATGGTGGTGACGCCACGGCGAGCTATGTGGCGCGGCTGTTACACAAGGGGCCCGACGCCTTTCTGAAGAAGATTGGCGAAGAAGCGACTGAAGTTGTGATGGCGGCCAAAGACGCCGATGCTGGCGGCGACAGGAACAGAATAGTCAACGAGGTCGCCGACCTCTGGTTTCACTGCATGATTGCCCTGGTTCATTACGGCCTTACTCCGGCCGATGTGGTGGCTGAACTGGAACGCCGTGTTGGCACCAGCGGCATCGAGGAAAAGGCCTTGCGCAAGGCGCTCACGCGCGACGGAGAAGGCTCGTGAAGCTGGAGAACGCTGCGGCGAGTCATGATCCCAACTGTCTGTTCTGCAAGATCGCGGCGGGGGTGATTCCCTCGCGTCTGGTCTATCAGGACGAAGAACTGTTTGCCTTTCATGACATCCATCCCTGGGCGCCGGTGCATTTCCTGATCATTCCAAAAATTCACATTCCATCCCTGGCGCAACTCGGCCCTGAACACGCGCCCCTGATGGGGCGCCTATTGGTGCTGGCGCCCCAATTGGCTCTGGAACAAGGCTGTAATCCGTATCCGCAGGGAGGCTTTCGCCTGCTGTGCAATACCGGAGCCGAAGGACACCAGGAAGTGCAGCATCTGCACATTCACGTGATGGGTGGTCCGCGTCCCTGGCTCCGGGGTTGATTTGCCGACTAAAATCGGCGAAATTCCTTAGGAGAAGCTGATGGGACTTTCGACGACACACCTGATTATTTTTCTGGTCATCATCATTGTGATTTTTGGCACCAAGAAGCTGCGCAATATTGGCTCTGATCTGGGTGGCGCGGTAAAGGGTTTCAAGGACGGCATGAAAGACGGTGCCGACAAGGCATCCGAAGCACCTGTCCCGACGGCTCCAGTGCAACAGGTCAGCGCAGCTACGGCCACCGCCACCGCCAAAGAAACCATTGACGTTGAAGCCAAGACCAAAGCCTGATAGTGATTGATATTGGGGTCACCAAGCTCGCCATCATCGGCGCTATTGCATTAATTGTCATCGGTCCTGAAAAGCTGCCTGGCTTGGCCAAGACCTTCGGGACTTTGCTGGGACGCGCACGACGCTACGTCGCAGACGTCAAGAATGAGGTCAGTCGATCGATGGAGCTTGATGAACTCAAGAAGATGAAAGATACGGTGGAAAACGCGGCGCGTGACGTCGAGAGTTCGATTCAAACCAGCGCGGCCGATTTCGAAAAAAGCTGGGCCGAAACAACAGAACTGGCCTCCAGTGCGAGCGCCACCGAGCCAAGCCCCAACTTCCCGCAGTACAGGCACCCGCGCAAGAAGTGGCGTGTCAAGCAGGGTGCGACACCACGCTGGTACAAGGCGCGTAGCGGTGTGCGTACCAATGCCTTGTCTGGCGCGGCGCGAGTGGCGCGGTTTCGACCTACCAGATTGAGCTGATGACGGACGCTGAAAAAAAAGACGACGAACTGGCCGGCACCGAGCAGCCTTTTGTGCAGCATCTGATTGAACTGCGCGATCGCCTGTTGCATGCGCTTTACGGCATTGCTGCGATTCTGACGGTTCTGTTGATCTATCCCGGACCGTCCAGGCTCTATGACCTGCTTGCCATGCCTTTGGTCAAGGCCTTGCCGGAAGGCTCGCGCATGATCGCTGTCGGCGTGGTGTCACCCTTTCTGGTGCCGATCAAGGTTTCCGTGATGGCAGCCATTGCACTTTCCCTGCCCTGGATTCTTTATCAGATCTGGGCCTTTGTGGCGCCGGGCCTGTACAAGCATGAGAGGAAACTGGTGTTGCCGCTGGTTGCCGCCAGTACCATTTTGTTTTACCTGGGCGCGTCGTTTTGCTATTTCTTTGTCTTTGGGCAGGCCTTTCCAGCGATCCAGAAAATGGCGCCGATGTCGGTCGCCGTGAGTCCGGATATCGAGGCCTATCTTGATTTCGTCATCACGATGTTCATCGCCTTTGGCGTTGCCTTTGAGGTTCCCATTGCGGTGGTTATCCTGGCCCGCATGGGCATCGTGACGATTGCGCAACTCAAAGCGTTTCGAACCTATTTTGTGGTTGGTGCGGCGGCGGTGGCCGGGCTGGTCACGCCGCCCGATCCGGTGTCCATGATTGCCTTGCTGATTCCCATGGTTCTCCTGTACGAATTGGGCATTCTGGCAGCCAGATTGTTTATCAAGCACACGGCAGCACCCGAAGAAGGGGTGTGATGCAGAGGTTTAGACAAGTGCTCGATTGGCCGCGCCCCGCCAAGCGCCTGTTTGTCGTGGCTGTCGACGTCATCATGGCTGTGCTGGCGACTTGGGTCGCCTATTCCCTGCGCTATGAGACATTGCATTGGCCCAGCGACGACCAGTGGTGGGTCTATCTGCTGGGTCCCGTGCTGGCGGTTCCCATCTTCGCCCGTTTTGGCCTGTATCGCGCCATTTTTCGCTACACCGGCATGGACGTGCTGTTGGTTACCGGGCAGGCCATTGCGCTCTATGCCCTGACCCGCATTGTGTTGCTCTACTGGGTCAAGTGGCCCGTATTTCCGCTCACGCTGGGAGTCTTGCAGCCCATCATCTTCTTTCTGCTGATTGGCAGCAGCCGCGTTCTGGCGCGCTATGTTCTGGCCGGCATCGGTCTGGGCAAGGAACACTATCAAGGTCGCATGCTGATCTTTGGCGCCGGTGCCGCTGGTGTGCAGACGTCCTCGGCCATGGCGATTACCGGGCATGTCAAGTTGCTTGGATTTATTGATGATGATCCGGCCAAGATCGGGCATACGATCAATGGCGTCCCGGTCTTTTCAGCGTTGCAAGTTCCACGTCTGGTGCGAGACCTTGGCATTACCGATATCCTGCTGGCGATACCGAGCGCGAGCCGGGATCGACGCAACAAGATCATCCAGAGCCTGCGCTCGCTGCCGGTGCACACGAGAACGCTGCCTGGCCTGGCTGACCTGACCAGCGGACGTGTCACCGTCAGAGACTTTCGAGAACTTGATGTCGAAGACTTGCTGGGGCGCGCTGCGGTGGCGCCGCAGGCTGATTTATTGGCCTGCAGCCTGTTCAACCAAACCATTCTGGTCACGGGTGCTGGTGGCAGCATTGGCAGCGAGTTGTGCCGGCAAATTTTGCAGGAGCGCCCGCGTCGACTGCTGCTGCTCGATCACCATGAATTTGGTTTGTACACCTTGCACCGTGAACTGCAGGCTTGGTGCCACGCGCAGACCTCTGACGTTGAACTGGTGCCTCTGTTGGCTAGTGTTGCGAATCGGCAGCGCCTGGACTGGATCTGTGCACAATACCGGCCCGACACTGTTTACCATGCGGCTGCCTACAAGCATGTGCCGATGGTCGAATGCAACCCGTCGGAAGGCATTTTCAACAATGTCTTTGGCACTTTGAACATGGCGCAGGCGGCGCAGGCGGCCAGAGTTGCCAGCTTCGTACTGGTGTCGACTGACAAGGCAGTGCGACCTACCAACCTGATGGGAGCCAGCAAACGCATGGCCGAACTGATATTGCAGGCCATGGCAGAGCGGGCCGGACCGCATGACACGCGCTTTAGCATGGTCCGCTTTGGCAACGTGTTGGGTTCCAGCGGCAGCGTCGTGCCGATGTTTCGTGAACAATTGGCGCAGGGGGGGCCCTTGACCATCACACACCCCGAGGTCACACGCTATTTCATGACCATTCCGGAGGCGGCGCAATTGGTCCTGCAGGCAGCGGCGATGGCTACAGGGGGTGAAGTGTTTGTGCTTGACATGGGGGAGCCCGTCAAGATTCTGGATCTGGCGCGACGGCTGGTTGGCTTGTCCGGGTTGCAGGTCCGTGACGCAACGCAACCCGATGGCGACATCGAGTTTTCCTTCATCGGTCTGCGCCCCGGAGAAAAACTCTACGAGGAATTGCTGATTGGTGACAATCCGACCGCCACGGCGCATCCTCGCATCATGAAAGCACACGAGGACTTCATGGCCTGGCCTGAATTGATGATCCAGCTTGGGCAGTTGCAGCAGTCAGCCAGCGCCGAAGACGTGGTCTCGATCCGCCAGGTGCTGCGCACCTGTGTGCACGGCTTTCACGACGAAGTTGGACCATGACAAAGAAAGTATTCATCAAGACCTTTGGCTGCCAGATGAACGAGTACGACTCGGGCAAGATGGTGGACGTGCTGCGCGCCGCGCAGGGGTTTGAGCGAACCGGGAACGTCGAAGAGGCGGACCTGATCTTGTTCAACACCTGCTCGGTGCGTGAAAAGGCGCAAGAAAAAGTTTTTTCGGATTTGGGGCGCGTCAAGCACCTCAAGAAGAGAGGGGCGTTGATTGGTGTGGGGGGCTGCGTGGCAAGTCAGGAGGGCGCTGCCATTATTGAGCGAGCTCCCTATGTGGATGTGGTGTTTGGGCCGCAAACGCTGCACCGGTTGCCGCAGTTGCTGGCGCAAAGGCAATTGCAGAGCCGCTCGCAAGTTGACATCAGTTTTCCGGAGATAGAAAAGTTTGATCATCTGCCACCGGCGCGCGTTGACGGAGCCAGTGCCTTTGTCAGCATCATGGAAGGCTGCTCCAAGTACTGCAGCTATTGCGTGGTGCCGTACACGCGGGGCGAGGAGGTTTCGAGGCCGTTCGAGGATGTGCTGGTGGAGGTGGCTGGACTGGCCGATCAGGGTGTGAAGGAAGTCACTTTACTGGGTCAGAATGTGAACGCCTACCGTGCTTCCATGGGCGAAACAGGCGATGCTGCGGATTTCGCCACGCTACTCGAGTACGTGGCCGAAATTCCTGGTATTGAGCGTATCCGCTACGTTACCAGCCATCCCAATGAATTCACACCAGCGCTGATTGCGGCTTACGACAAAATTCCCAAGCTGGTGAGCCACCTGCACTTGCCGGTGCAACATGGTTCGGACCGCATTCTGGCGGCGATGAAGCGCGGCTATAGTGCCATGGAATACAAGTCAACCGTGCGCAAGTTGCGTGCGATCCGCCCCGACATGGCGCTGAGCAGCGATTTCATTGTCGGCTTTCCGGGCGAGACCGAAGACGATTTCAACAAGATGATGAAGCTGATTGACGATGTTGGCTTTGACAACTCATTCAGCTTTATCTTCAGCCCCCGCCCCGGCACGCCGGCCGCCAATCTTCTGGACGACACGCCGCATGAGGTGAAGTTGCGGCGGTTGCAGCATTTGCAGGGCGTCATCAATGACAACATCAAGCGCATCAGCGAAAGCCGTCTGGGCACGCGACAGCGGATTTTGGTGGAGGGCTTTTCCAAGCGCGATGCTGCCGAGTTGATGGGCCGCACCGAGTGCAATCGGGTGGTCAACTTCTGCGGTGGCGCAGAGCTGATCGGGCAACTGGTTGAGGTCAGGATTACCGAAACCCGCTCGTTCACCTTGCGCGGGGAACTGTAACTGGATCCCGGATCGAGTCCGGGATGACAGTGAAGTAGGCCATTGCCTCCCCGGTTATGGTTGCCTCCCCGGTTGTCGTTGCGGGCTTGACCCGCAATCCAGTCCAGGATTGATTGGAGTCCGACCGCAATTCGTTTAGAACGGCATCTTGGGCATGCCTTTCATGCCACCCATGCGCTTCATCATTTTCATCATCCCCGAGCCCTTCATCTTCTTCATCATGTCCTGCATCTGCTCGAACTCCTTGAGCATGCGGTTGACTTCCTGGACCTGCACGCCGGCGCCGGCGGCGATGCGGCGTTTGCGGGTGGCTTTGATGAGTTCGGGTTTGCGCCGCTCCAGCGGCGTCATGCTGTGGATGATGCCCTGCTTGCGCTGGATGTCCTTTTCGGCCCGACCCATGTCGATCTGGCCGGCCTTGGCCGCAATGGACGCTGGCATCTTGTCCATCAGGCTCGACAGACCGCCCATTTGCTTCATTTGCTGGATCTGGGACAAAAAGTCATTCAGGTCAAACCCGGCGCCGCTTTTTACTTTTGCGGCCAGCTTTTGTGCCGCTGCCACGTCGACGCCAGCGGTGACCTGCTCGACCAGCGCCAGGATGTCGCCCATGCCCAGAATGCGGCCAGCGTGACGCTCGGCATCAAATACCTCCAGTCCATCGATCTTTTCGCTGATGCCGGCAAACTTGATCGGGGCGCCGGTGACCTGGCGTACCGACAGGGCCGCACCGCCGCGCGAATCACCGTCCAGCTTGGTCAGGATGATGCCGGTCAGTGGAAGGGATTCCTTGAACGCTTTGGCTGTATTGACTGCATCCTGGCCCTGCATCGCATCGACCACAAACAGGGTTTCCACGGGCTTGAGCACGGTGTGCAGTTCGCTGATCTCAAGCATCAGCGCTTCATCAATGGCCAGGCGACCCGCAGTGTCGACCAACAGAACGTCAAAGAAATGTTTGCGTGCGTAGTCCAGCGCGGCAAGCGCAATGGCGACAGGCTTTTGATCCACTGTGCTGGCGAACCATTCGGCGCCGGCCTGTGCTGTGACCATCCTTAACTGTTCAATCGCAGCAGGGCGGTAAACGTCACCTGAAACCGTCAGGACCTTCTTGCGGCGTTTTTCGATCAGGTACTTGGCCAGTTTCGCGGTGGTGGTGGTCTTGCCTGCACCTTGCAGTCCGGCCATCAGGATCACTGCCGGCGGTTGGGTCGCCAGATTGATGTCAGCCACCCCTTGTCCCATGGTGGCTGCCAGTTCCTTGTGGACAATCCCGATCAGTGCCTGTCCGGGAGAGAGTGAGCCCAGCACCTCCTGGCCAAGCGCCTTTTCCTTGACCCGGGAGATGAAGTCACGGACGACCGGCAGGGCCACATCGGCTTCCAGCAAGGCCATGCGAACCTCGCGCAGCATGTCGGTGACGTTGCTTTCGGTGATGCGTGCCTGGCCACGAATTTCCTTGACCAGGCGTGAGAGTTTGTCGCTGAGGGCGGAAGCCATAGGTGTATTGGGTTGAAAACGTTAAACTGTAGGCATGATTTTAGCCAGTGCTTCTCTGCTTGTTTTGACCTTGGCGGTGGCCACTGCGCTGGCCTACTCGGTGTCAGCCATGGGGGCTGCACGCTTGGGGCCGCAGTTGGCGAGAGCGGCTGTCTGGCTGGCCTGGTTGTTACATGGAGTCTTGCTCACCGTGAGCCTGTTCGGTCAGGAACCACGCTTCGGTTTTGCGCCAGCCTTGTCTGTTACCGCCTGGCTGATTGCTGCAGTCTACGCAGTGGAGAGCCATGTATATCCTTTGCTGCAGACGCGTTGGACCCTGTCTGTGCTCGGCGCGATTGCTGTCTTGCTGGGAGTTCTATTTCCGGGCAATACCCTGCACCCGACAGCCTCACCCTGGTTGCCCTTGCACTGGGCACTGGGTATTGCATCCTACGGTTTATTCGGGGCAGCCGTGGTTCATGCCTGGTTCATGACGCGGGCTGAAGAACGCTTCCGTCTGGCCGCTGATCCGCACAGCGGTATGCCGCTGCTGACCATGGAACGTCTGACTTTCAGATTTGTGACGGCAGGTTTTCTGCTCTTGTCTGCGACTTTGCTGGTGGCGACCGTGTTCGGTGGTCAGCTTTACGGGCCCGGTGCGCGCTTGAAACTTGACCACAAGACGGCGTTTTCTGTGTTGTCGTGGCTGACCTTTGCGGTGCTGCTGATTGGACGCGCACGTTTTGGCTGGCGTGGCAAGCGTGCGGTGCGCGTCTTGTACATGGGATCGGCCCTGTTGTTGCTGGCCTATGTTGGTTCGCGTTTTGTGATGGAAATTGTTCTTGGGCGTACGCCATGAGGCTGCTGCTGGTCTTGTCGCTGGTGTTGTTTGGCATCTGGCTTTGGCGTTCGAACCGGGAGGCGAAAGCTGGGCTGAAGGAGGAGAAGCCAAAGCATGCACCGCCGCCACTGGATATGGTGGGCTGTACCCTCTGCTCGGTTCATATCGCTGTAGTCGATGCCGTGCAGGGAAGAAATGGGCCTTATTGCTGCGCTGATCACCGCCAGCGGGCGGAACCTTGAATGCACCGCCAGCCAGACCTTAAGTCCTGGTTTGATCCGTTCTTGCTGGGTCCTGGCATTGAAGCGGTAGAGCGACCCCAGGAGTTTGAGCGGCTTTGGCGGGGCTTCATGACGGCTCGGGTGATGCTGGGACTGGTGCTGCTGCTAATGCAAGGGGTTGTCTACGAACTTGGGTCGGGCCGGGACAGCACTCTGGTATTGTTCTGCGCGGCTTATTGCGTTGTGGCTCTGGGTGTCCGGGTGAAAGCTGGCGTGCGTCCCCTGAGCAAGACATTTGACAGTCAGTGGATCATCATCATCGGTGTCGATATCTTGGCCGTTGCGGCGCTACAAGTTACGCATGGTGGCAGCATCAATTACACGCCCTTGTTTGCGCTGCCCATTCTGATGGCGTCCGTGCTGGGGTCCCTGTTGCTCTCGATGGCCTGCGCGGCAGCCGTGACGCTCATGTTGTTGTTTTATGCAGCCTGGGCATCGGCACAGTTTCCAATGGATGCGGCGGCCCACTTCTTGCAGGCGGCATTGACTGGTGCTGGTTGTTTTTCGATCGCGTTTCTGGCCAGTCAGATTGCGACCCGATTGACCAACGTGGAGCAGCGGGCGCAGCGAAATCAGTTGGCGGTACGTTTGCAACGGCAGGTCAATGAGTTGGTGATTGAGTCCTTGACGGACGGTATTCTGGTGCTGGATCGGGCCTGCACGGTGCGAGCTGCCAACCCGGCAGCGCGCCAGATGCTGGGGGCGAAAAACGCCTTGGGTATGGATTCTTTCAGCCTGACAGCGCTGTCCGGATGGAAAGGATTGGTAGAGCTGATCGAACAGAGTTTCTCTGAAAACAGCGCCCGACAGGCTGATGTCATCATTCATCATGCGGGTCAGGGCCCGTTGCGCGTTCGGGTACATACGCAGCTGACGGCCACGCCAGGTGCGCATGGACAACATTTGTGCGTCATGTTTCTTCAGGATCAGGGCGAGATGGATGCTCGGATGCGAACGGAAAAGCTGGCGAGCATGGGGCGCATGTCTGCTGCCGTTGCCCACGAAATTCGAAATCCGTTAGCAGCGATCGTGCAGGCCAATGCCCTGCTTGATGAAGATATTGCCAATCCGCGGCATAAGCAGCTTACGCAGATGGTGAAGCAAAATGCCGCTCGACTGGAAAAGATCGTGGAAGATGTGCTTGAGGTTTCCCGAGTTCAGCGGCGTGACCGTGCGAAGGCGTCGAATGTGATGGTCTTGAACGAGGCGGTTGCACGAATTTGCCGTGACTGGCAGGAACAGAATATGCGGGAACAGTTGCTGCGTTTCAACTTGGCTGACGAAGACCTCAAGGTAAGGTTTGAATCCGAGCATCTGCGTCGGATACTGGTGAATCTGCTGGACAATGCGCTACGCTTTTGCGGGCTTCAGGAAGGTGCCATCGAGGTGTCCACAGGTACTGCGATGTCGGGGCAGTCGGTTATGCGGGTCTGGAATGGGGGGCCTCCCCTGGATCAGTCAGTGCAGAGGCATTTGTTTGAGCCGTTCTTCTCCTCTGAGAGTCGTTCCAGTGGTTTGGGCTTGTATATTTGTCGCGAGTTGTGCGAAGAACAGGGGGCCTCCATTGCCTATGGTCGATCATCACGCAAATTGAGTGAGGCGGTGATCGACGGAAACGAATTTGTGATCGGCTTCCAGCCCGAGCGACGGGTCAATGACCATCGCGAAAGCACTTGAACGTATGGCTGCAAACGGTGCAACAAACGATGTCCGGATTCTGGTGGTGGATGATGAGCCGGACTTGAGGACGCTTTACGAGTTGACCTTGGTGCGCGATGGCTTCTCGATATCCACGGCTTCCTGCCTGGCTGAGGCGTTTGCGTACTTGAACGAAAGTCGTTTTGATGTTGTCATCACCGACATGCGGCTGCCCGATGGGTTGGGTGTGGAGTTGATTCGCCATGTCAAGGCCCAACAACGCAAGGAGCGATGTGTTGTCATTACGGCATACGGCTCGGCAGAAAATGCGGTCGAATCACTCAAGGCGGGGGCATTCGACTATCTGACCAAGCCAGTGGATCTCAAACAATTTAGGGGGGTCATTGCTTCAGCGGTGCAGGATGCCAGGACACGCACTAGCATGGGCTCACTTTCTGCAACGAAGTCAGGCACTGCTGCTCAGGAAGCCCTGGCGCGACTGGTCGGAGAGTCGGTGTCCATGCGACTGGTCAAGGAGAGGATCATCAAGGTGGCCCGGAGCATGGCGCCCATTTTGGTTACTGGCGAATCTGGCACCGGAAAAGAAATGGTGGCCAGCGCCATACATGCCAACAGTCATCGCACCGGGGGCGCCTGGGTTGCCGTGAATTGCAGTGCGATCCCGGAGAATCTGCTGGAGACCGAGTTCTTTGGTGCCAGGAAAGGTGCTTATACCGGCTCCAATCAGGATCGCGACGGATTCTTTCAGGCCGCTCGCGGTGGCACTTTGTTCCTCGATGAAATCGGTGACTTGCCACTGGCCATGCAGTCCAAACTGCTGCGTGCCATTCAGGAGCGTTGCATCCGCCCGATCGGGTCCCCTCAGGAGGAGGCTGTGGACGTGCGTATCGTCAGTGCGACCCACAAGGATTTGGCGGCTGAAGTGCAGGCAGGGCGCTTTCGGCAGGATCTTTATTACCGGCTCAATGTGATCCAGATCCATATTCCTCCATTGCGTGAGCGCAGAGAAGACTTGCCGGCCTTGTGCGCAGCTCTGCTACGCCGGATTGCGGCGGAGTCAGATATCGCCGTGCCTACGTTGCCTGCGGCGGTGTTGGAGCAATTGGCACTGGATCCGCTGCTTGGTAATGTGCGAGAACTGGAAAACTTGTTGCATCGAGCGGTGGCGCTGAGAGAAGAGGACGAGTTACAGTTTGAACCCTCAGCATCTCAGCCGTTGGCCCTGCAGGCGGCGCCAGCGAGTGGCGCGGAGGCAACCGCGCCGGAAGTCAAACAATCAGGCTTGCCGAGTGACTTGCAAGCTTACCTGGACGGCGCAGAGAGAATGATACTGATTCAGGCTTTGCGTGAAACCGGATTCAATCGCACGGCCGCCGCTGCCCGTCTGGGATTGAGTCTGCGTCAGATGCGTTATCGGATTGCCAGATTGCGCATTGATGCGCAAAGTTACGGCGGAAATTTCGATGAGTCGGATTGACGGCATCGAGAGATCGGCGCTCTGGAGCGCTGGTTGGTACCAGCATGCCATGCCAATGGCATCGCCGAATTTTGGGCCTCGTCCGGCGCAGACGGCGGTGGATCTTGTTGTGCTGCATTCCATCAGCCTGCCACCTGGCGAGTACGGTGGTGATGCAGTGGGGCATTTCTTTTGCAATCAGCTAGACCTGGACCAGCATCCCTATTTCAAAAGTCTTGCCGGGCTGCGCGTTTCTTCTCATTTCTATATTCGTCGCCATGGCGAATTGTTGCAGTTTGTGAGTGCAGATGAGCGGGCTTGGCATGCAGGTGCGTCTAGCTATCGGGATAGCAACAATTGCAATGACAACTCCATCGGCATAGAGCTCGAGGGCATGGAAGGATGCCTTTTCGAACCCGATCAGTATGAAACGCTGCTGGCATTGTGCTCTGCCATTTTGCAGCGCTATCCGATCACTGCGATTGCGGGGCATGAACACGTCGCACCCGTTCGGAAGACCGATCCAGGCGCAGGCTTTGACTGGTGCTTGTTGCAGCAAGGACTGGGATTGGACCCCCGATTTTTTCCTGAGCGAGAGATGTCACGAGTCGGTGTGCGCGCTTGATTGCAGACGCGGTGCGCCAAATCCTGGGATCGTGCCTAGACACTACCGGTAGCGGCTTGTAATCTCTGCGGACACCATATATAGTGTGTTTCTCTTTTACAATGTCATTGTTTTCCTGATGTTAAGTGGTTGGCGATGTTGCTGTACAACACTTCGAGCTCTGATCGAGCCGTGATGTGAACGAATACTTTTCATTTCATTTCACTGCTCTGATAATCGACCGATTGGAAATATTTATGTTGAATTGGAACAAACAAATCAGGATGTGCGTGCGAACAACTGTTTCTCGCGATGTTGTCCCGTCGATTTGAGTTTCATATGACCGCAAGAATTCCACAAATCGTTGTGTGCCTGGAGAAATTCAGGAACGGTTTGTGCACCCGAGTTCATGGTGCTGGGATGAATCCCAACACCATGAATCGCTTCATGCTCTCCAACTCGCATGAAGTGCTCTTTGTAAATTGATCAAGGAGAAAATAATGGCAACTGCAAAAAAACCGGCCGCAAAGAAGGCCGCTCCCGCTAAGAAAGTAGCGGCAAAGAAAGCTGCACCGGCAAAGAAAGCGGCACCAGCGAAAAAAGTAGCAGCAAAGAAAGCTGCGCCGGCAAAGAAAGCGGCACCAGCGAAAAAAGTAGCAGCAAAGAAAGCCGCTCCGAAAAAAGTCGCTGCTAAAAAGCCAGCCGCCAAGAAGGCAGCTCCGGCGAAAAAAGTAGCCGCCAAGAAGGTCGCTGCCAAGAAGGCGCCTGCCAAGAAGGCCGCGGTAGCAAAGAAACCTGCTGCCAAAAAGCCAGCCGCCAAGAAAGCAGCCAAGAAGCCGGCTGCGAAGAAAGCCGCGAAGGCACCCGCTGCCAAGGCAGCGCCTGCCCCGGCCGCCCCTGCTGCTCAGACGACTTTGAGCCCGCAGGCAGCATGGCCATTTCCGACGGCCAGCAAGCCCTGAACCTTAACCCGGTTCGGCTTGAAGCCCGGTGCATCAAAGCATCGGGCTTTTTTTGTGATTGGAAAAACGTCAAACGATCTGGACCTACGCGCGGTCCCTCAGGGATAAAAAGCGTAGATGCGGTAGCCCACGGTTTGCTGCGTCGTGTCGGCGAGGTCGGCTGTGACGACAAGGGAAGCAGACCATTCTGCTGCTGCGGCCAAGGTGTCCGACTTGAGTTCAATCTCAGTGGGAAGAAATACACGGCGCAAGACCGGTTGATCGCTTGTGTCGGTCAGCGTCAACTCGATGGCTGGTGCCGCAACCGCGACAGCCGCTGTGTTCTTGACAGAGAAATTCAGGCGATAAGAATTTCCGTCGATCTTGCTGAAGGAGGCTCGATCAATGGCAATCGCGTCTCTTTGACGCAACGGCGATACCTGACACTTCAATGGAAGACAGAGAGCCACCAACCATGGCCTCAGTGCCGGCTGCAGAGCGGCGATGCGGTCGCGTTCATGAAGCACAACTTGTCCGACGAGCCCGAGAAACAGTGCGAAACTCAATAAAGCCAGAGCGAAGCGCTGCAGCGGATTTTTTGGACGCGCCGCGGTTGGGTCGAGGTTCAGAAAAGTAGCGATATCCGGTGCTGCGTTCGGTGAAGGGGCGCAATGCGCGGCGCTGTCCGGTCCCGGTAGCAATGTTGGGTCAGGTGGCCATTGCGACGCTTCAGGCTCGGCGTCAATGCTATCGTCGCTCGCTGTGAGTGACTCCGGCTCCGTGTCAAGGTTTGCTGCGGGGCCGGCTTGCACAGTGTCGGCCAGCAAGTGCAGTGACGCGTCGAAGATGGCCTCACATGACCCGCAGCGAGCCCAGCCGTCTGAAATCCGAAGTTGGTCCGGCACCACCTTGAACAGGGTTTGACAGGCTGGACAACGTGTGATCAGACTCATGAAGGGTAAATTTTAGGGCGGCCCTTGCTTTGAACTAGCGCTGCGCTGTCATGCGTATCCAGCCATCTTCCTGGCTGGTGATGTCGAGTTCGCAGTAGGGCGCATAAGCGGCTTTCAGTTCATCCGCCTGGCGCGCAAGAATTCCGGCCAGGACGAGTGACCCACCGGGTGCCACATGGGACCACAAAAGCGGTGCCAGAACTTTCAATGGGATCGCCAAAATATTGGCTAACACCGTTTGATAGACCCCTGAAACGATGTCTGGCGTGCCAGCGCGCAGATGCACCTGATTTGCCTTGGCGTTCAGAACGGTTGACCGCACGGCTGTTTCGTCAATGTCAACGGCATCGATGTCCGTAGCGCCAAATTTGGCGGCACCGATCGCCAGGATCCCGGAGCCACAACCGTAATCAAGAACGCGTCCGAGTTTGTGTTGCTGCGCAATCCAGCGCAAACACATTCGGGTGGTTGGGTGCGTGCCGGTCCCGAAGGCAAGTCCGGGATCGAGCTCGATAACGATCCGTGCCTGGGAAGGTGGTTCATGCCAGCTTGGCACAATCCAGAATTCAGGGGTAATTTCGACCGGCGCAAACTGGGACTGTGTAAGCCGGACCCAGTCCTGCTCGGGTACTTCCCGGGTAGCCAGAACAGAGCACTTGGCGAAAAACGCCTGCGCCTGCAGGATCGCCAGCGCATCTTTGGCAAGCGCTTGCGAGTTGTAGAGGGCGCAAACCCGCGAACGCTGCCAACCTTCCTGGGGGGGTGGCATACCAGGCTCACCAAACAAGGCTTCTTCAGCGTCCGTTTGCGCGTCTGCATCCTCGACGCTGACACTCAGGGCTTCCAGCGCATCAAGGGCATCACTCAGAGGCTCAAGCTGATCCTGTGGGCATAGAAGGACGAGTTCAAACATGCAGGGTCCAACTCAACGCTGATGATGGCTGAGCCACTCTTCAAGGTAGTGAATGTTGGTGCCGCCTGAAACAAATTTCGCGTCCAGCATCAATTCGCGGTGCAGAGCAATGTTGGTACTGATGCCTTCCACAACGGTTTCGCCCAGCGCGGTGACCATGCGCGCCAAAGCCTGTTCACGTGTATCTCCGTGCACGATGATCTTGCCAATCATCGAGTCGTAGTTGGGCGGGACAAAATAGTTGGTATAGATGTGGGAATCGACACGCACGCCCGGGCCGCCAGGCGCGTGCCACATGCTGATGCGCCCAGGCGATGGCGTGCACTTATAGGGGTCTTCGGCGTTGATTCGGCATTCAATCGCATGTCCGCGAATCTGGATCTGGCGTTGCGTAAAAGGTAATTTTTCGCCTGCAGCAACCATGATCTGGGTTTTGACAATATCGACACCTGTGGTCATTTCGGTGACCGGATGTTCGACTTGCACACGGGTATTCATTTCAATGAAGTAGAACTCGCCGTTTTCATAGAGAAACTCGAAGGTTCCGGCGCCCCGGTAGCCAATCTTCTTGCAAGCAGTAACGCAGCGCTCGCCCAGGCGTTCAATCAGTTTTCGTGCGATGCCGGGCGCGGGTGCTTCTTCGATGATTTTTTGGTGTCTGCGTTGCATGGAGCAATCACGCTCACCGAGATAGACTGCATTCTTGAATTTGTCGGCAAGCACCTGAATTTCGATGTGTCGGGGATTCTGTAGAAATTTTTCCAGATAAACGGCCGGATTCCCGAAGGCGGCGCCCGCTTCGGCCCGTGTCATGCTTACTGCGTTGACCAGTGCAGCTTCTGTGTGGACCACCCGCATCCCGCGGCCACCACCACCACCGGCAGCCTTGATGATGACGGGGTATCCCACTGCTTTGGCAATGCGGCGAATTTGCGCCGGATCATCAGGCAACTCACCTTCGGATCCGGGCACGCAGGGCACACCCGCCTTGATCATGGCTTGTTTGGCTGAAACTTTGTCGCCCATCAGGCGAATGGATTCGGGCGTCGGCCCAATAAACTGGAAGCCGCTTCTTTCCACCCGCTCGGCAAAGTCGGCGTTCTCACTCAGAAAACCGTAGCCTGGATGAATTGCCTCGGCGTCCGTTACTTCAGCTGCCGAAATGATGGCAGGCATGTTCAGATAACTCAGCGCTGACTGCGCTGGGCCAATGCACACTGCTTCCTCGGCCAATTTGACGTACTTGGCTTCGCGGTCTGCTTCGGAGTAAACCATGACCGCGCGCACGCCGAGCTCGCGACAGGCGCGTTGGATTCTGAGGGCGATTTCGCCCCGATTGGCAACCAGGATTTTTTTGAACATGGATTGTGGCGCCTGGCTTTACTCGATGGTGAATAGTGGCTGCCCGTATTCAACCGCTTGTCCGTTCTCACAGTGAACCTGGGTTACTACACCCGATTTGTCAGACTCAATTTCATTCAGAATTTTCATCGCTTCTATGATGCAGATGGTCTCGCCAGCCTTGATGGAGTCACCAATTTCGACAAATGACTTGGCGCCGGGTGAAGCTGATCGGTAAAAAGTCCCGACCATCGGCGACTTGACGTTGTGGGTAACAATGGTGGGAGACAACGCAGCCGTGGACTCCGGTGAAGTCGTTGTGGCAGCCGTCGGGGTGCCAATAGCCGCTGCCACCGCAGTCGGGACTGGATGCGAGAATGTCGCTCCGCCGTTTCCCTTGACGATGCGGACCTTGCCTTCCGCCTCCGTAATTTCCAGTTCCGAAACATTGGAGTCGGACACCAGGTCAATCAGCGTCTTCAATTTTCTTAGATCCATGAGGTCTCCAGCAAAGTTCTATCAACAACCGCCTAATTTACATTAAATTTATCAAAAAATAAGCTATTTGTAATTATTTCACAGAACCCATGGATATGGGTGAAGTCGCGGCATCTCTCCTTTTGAGCTGAATTTCTACGTGGACTCAAGCCAGTTTCGCAATTCGTCGGGCGTGACCTTGCCCATTTTACGATGAATGATTTGGGCGTTCTGGTCGATCACGACCGTGAAAGGCAAGCCGCCGATCAAGTTACCTAAAGACTTGCTGAGTTCGATCCCGGAAATTCCTGTCAATGCGACAGCAAAACTGACCGGTGAGTGCGCCAGAAAATGTTTCACGGGATCAAGTTCATCCACTGCCAATCCAATAACTTGCCATCCGTTAGCTACATTTTGTCTATAAAAACTGCTTAATAGAGGAAGTTCTTCAATACAAGGGGGGCACCAGCTGGCCCAGAAGTTGAGCAGCAATGGCTTGCCGCGCAGGCTGTGCATGGAGAGAGTTGAACCGCCGGGCGTTGCAAATTCCAATTGCCAAAAGGCTGAATCCAGGGCGTGTGGGGGCGGGCTCTTCTCCGAACTTCGCCATGCGAGGCCGATACCGCCTAGCGTGGCGGCGCCAGCCACGGCACCGACAAGCCAGCCACGTCGACTTTGATGTGGATCTGAATTCTTCATGTTCTCTGATCATGCAACAACTGCCGAACCGCCGCCAGATCACCGCGCGGACGGCGTCCTTTGGCGTCGGGTCGCAGCGCACCGCGCAGATCGTCGTAATCGTAAATGAGCAAGTGGACGCCGATGTCCTCCTTCAGATCCTGGCAGAAGGCATGTACGCTCAAGGCTGGCACCGTTTCACCGTGCAAGCCCGTGACGCTGCGGGCCAGATAGTCAAGGCCCCGATCAATCAGCAGTAGCTCAGCCGCTTTGCTGTCATCACAAAACAGCTGGATGTAGATGTCGGAAAGGCGTGTGGCGCTGCCGTGCCAGACGGCGCCACCCAGATGTGGCGAAAAGGATGCCAGGCGTTCCATCCAAAGCAGGGCCAGGCGACGCAGGGCGATGAGCTCGCCGGCCTGTGTGTCAGCGCAAAAAAGCGCGATGTGCTCCAGCACGGCATCCTCGATCTGATCATTGTCTGGCAATGCGCAGCGCGCCGGCAGCCCCAGCTGGCGCACGGCGCGCCGTTTGGCCGCGCCATAGTCCAGCCCTTCCTCGACCACAAGGCGCGCTGCAACGGCCGATATCTCCGACTTCAGGTTGTCCATGAGTGCGGATTTTGCCCTGATTGGGTCGGCCTAGAATCTGCTCATGCATATTCATATTCTTGGCATTTGCGGAACCTTTATGGGCGGCCTGGCAGCGCTGGCACGTGAAACAGGCCACAAAGTGACGGGCTGTGACGCAGCTGTTTACCCGCCCATGAGTGAGCAGTTGCGCTCTCTCGGTATTGAGTTGATAGAAGGCTTTGGCGCTGACCAGCTGGCTTTGCGGCCTGACGTGTTCGTCGTCGGCAATGTCGTCAGCCGGGCACACCTGGCCGATGGCAGCGCCAAGTTCCCATTGATGGAGGCCATTCTGGACGCCGGACTGCCCTATACCAGCGGCCCGCAATGGCTGGCGGAGCATGTGCTGCAAGGGCGCCATGTGATCGCCGTCGCCGGCACCCACGGCAAGACCACGACCACGGCCATGATCGCATGGATTCTCGAATGCAGCGGCCTGCAACCCGGTTTTCTGGTCGGCGGCGTGCCGCTGAACTTTGGCGTTTCAGCCAGGTTGGGTGGAGGCAGCGCAGGGGCATGTTTCGTTATTGAAGCTGACGAATATGACACTGCTTTTTTTGATAAGCGCAGCAAGTTTGTTCACTACCGACCGCGAACAGCGGTGCTTAACAACCTTGAGTTCGATCACGCGGACATTTTTGACAATCTGGGGGCGATTGAGCGCCAGTTTCACCATCTGGTGCGCACGGTCCCGGCGAGCGGACGCCTGCTGGTCAACGGTCTGGAAGAAAGTCTGGCGCGCGTGTTGCACATGGGTTGCTGGAGCGAGGTGCGCAGTTTTGGTGCTGCCGTCAGCGACTTCAGCGCGCTGGGTGAACCCGATGACTTTGACGTGCTCTATCAAGGGCATGTGCTTACACACGTGAAGTGGGCACTAACTGGTGTACACAACCAGTTGAATGCGCTGGCCGCCATTGCAGCGGCCGAGCATGTGGGTGTCTCACCAGATGCCGCAGCGAAGGCGCTGCAGTCCTTTGAAAATGTCAAGCGCCGCATGGAACTGCGCGGCACCGTGGCATACCAGGGTGGCAGCATTGCGGTCTTTGATGACTTTGCTCATCATCCCACTGCGATTCGTACCACCATTGATGGTTTGCGGCGCAAAGTCGGGTCGGGCGCGCGCATCTTGGCAGTCTTTGAGCCGCGCTCCAACACCATGAAGCTCGGCACCATGAAGGCCCAGCTTCCCTGGTGCCTTGAGGGCGCCGATCTGGCGTTTTGCCATGGCGGCGCCTTGGGGTGGGATGCACACGAAGCCCTGGCCGGCATGGGTTCCAAAGCGCAGGTGGCCGACAGCATTGATGCGCTGGTCGAGCAAGTGCTGAGGCAAGCCCGCGCCGGCGACCAAATTCTGTGCATGAGCAATGGCGGTTTTGGTGGCGTTCACCTCAAGTTGTTGCAGGCGCTGGAGCGCGCCTAGCGCGTCCGGCGAAGCTTGACCGCCTGCGATAACAATTCCAGTGAGCCGCAGGATTCATCCCAGCCCAGACAGGCATCGGTGATGCTCTTGCCGTATTCCAGGCGTGACGCATCGTCCTTGCCGGCAGTGAACTTTTGAGAGCCAGCGCGCAGGTGGCTTTCGATCATCACGCCAAACACGCTTTTGGAGCCGCCGGCGATCTGCGCTGCAATGTCGCGCGCAACATCGAGTTGCTTCTCGTGACGCTTGCTGCTGTTGGCGTGACTGCAGTCGACCATCAGGGTCGCTGGCAGTTTGGCGAGCGACAGGTCCTTGCAGGCGGCAGCGACGCTGGCGGCGTCGTAGTTGGGTGTCCTGCCGCCCCGCAGGATGACGTGGCAATCGTGGTTGCCGCTGGTCTGCACGATGGCCACCTGCCCGTTCTTGTGAACCGACAGAAAATGGTGCCCCCCGGCCGCAGCCTGAATGGCGTCGGTGGCAATTTTGATGTTGCCGTCGGTGCCGTTCTTGAAACCAATCGGCGCCGACAGACCCGAGGCCAGTTCGCGGTGTACCTGGCTCTCTGTCGTGCGGGCGCCAATGGCACCCCATGAAATCAGATCACCCAGGTACTGGGGAGAGATCACGTCGAGGAATTCGCTGCCGGCTGGCAGACCAAGGCGGTTGATTTCGATCAGCAACTGGCGCGCCATGCGCAGACCTTCGTCGATGCGGAAGGACTCGTCCAGATACGGATCGTTGATCAATCCTTTCCAGCCCACAGTGGTGCGCGGCTTCTCGAAATAGACGCGCATCACAATCTCCAGTGTGTTGGCGTACTTGTCGCGCTGCTGCTTGAGTTGCTGTGCGTAGTCCACTGCGGCAGCCGGATCGTGGATGGAGCACGGGCCGATGACGACCAACAGGCGGTCGTCGTGGCCGGTCATGATGTTGTGGATGCTTCGGCGCGTGCTGCTGATCAGGGACTCGGCGGCGGTTCCACGAATCGGGAAGAAGCGGATCAAATGTTCGGGAGGCGGCAACACGGTAATGTCCTTGATCCGTTCGTCGTCGGTCTGACCGGTTCGGTCAGTGCGAGGCGTATTCGGGTTCGCATACCAGGCATCAGCTTGGCTGGGTGTTGCTTTGGACTTCATCTTCTCTTTCCTTGACTTCAATGTTTCACGGGCTAAAAAAAACCGCCGGGGCTGCCGGCGGTTTTTGGAAGATCAGGACGTTTTTCTCAGGTACGTTCAGAACTCTCTACCGCCGCAGGCGCTTGAGAACCAAAAATAGCTAAAGTAAAAACTGACCGACTTCATGGCCCCAAATGTAGCACACGCGTGGCTGTCTTCGTGCGCCCCGTCAATGTCATCCCGGGCTCGCAGCTTGTCATCCCGGACTTGATCCGGGATCCATGGCTTGATCGACTTGACAATGGACGACTCAGGCGGTCCCGCCGACCGTCAATCCGTCAATGCGCAGCGTCGGCTGGCCGACCCCTACCGGGACGCTCTGGCCTTCCTTGCCGCAGGTGCCGACTCCGCTGTCGAGCTTCATGTCATTGCCAATCATGCTGACGCGCTTGAGACACTCGGGGCCGCTGCCGACCAGCGTCGCCCCCTTGACTGGGTACAGAATTTTGCCGTTTTCCACCCAGTAGGCCTCGCTTGCGGAGAAAACAAATTTTCCTGAGGTGATATCAACCTGTCCGCCGCCGAAATTGCTGGCGTAAAGCCCCTTCTTGATGCTGGCAATGATCTCCTTGGGGTCCTTGTCGCCGCCGAGCATATAGGTATTGGTCATGCGCGGCATCGGTACCGAGGCATAGCTCTCGCGCCGGGCGTTGCCGGTCACCGGCACGCCCATCAGGCGCGCGTTCATGGTGTCCTGCATATAGGCTTTGAGAATGCCGTCTTCGATCAGCACATTGCGCTGGCTGACGTTGCCTTCATCATCCACATTGAGCGAGCCACGGCGATCAGCCAGCGTTCCATCGTCCAGCACGGTCACGCCCTTGGCGGCGACACGTTGACCGATACGACCACTGAAGGCGCTCGAACCCTTGCGGTTGAAGTCCCCCTCCAGACCATGCCCAATGGCTTCGTGCAGCAAAATGCCGGGCCAACCCGAGCCCAGCACCACCGTCATTTCTCCCGCCGGGGCAGCGCGCGCCTCCAGATTGGTCAGCGCAGCATGCACCGCCTCATCCACATACTGGCTGATTCGCGCCGCGTCGAAGTAGGCCAGACCAAAGCGGCCACCGCCGCCGGCAGAACCCACTTCGCGCCGGCTTTTGCCACCTATTAGCTGCTCCGCGATGACCGTGACCGACAGACGCACCAGTGGTCGAACGTCGGCCGCCAGTGTGCCATCAGAGCGCGCAATCAGCACCACGTCGTATTCGCTGGCCAGGCCAGCCATCACCTGCGCCACGCGAGGGTCCTTGGCTCGGGCCAGGCGCTCTACCGTTCCAAGCAAGGCCACCTTGGCGGTGCTATCCATCGTGGCAATTGGATCCAGACCCGGGTAGAGGGAGCGAGCGCTTGCGAGCTTCTTCACGCTGGAGCGCACACGTGCCGTTTGCGCCGCGCTTGAAATCGTTCGCACGGTGCGGGCAGCATCCAGCAGCGAGGCTGCGGAAATATCATCCGAGTAGGCGAATGCGGTTTTTTCGCCACTGACAGCGCGCACCCCGACGCCCTGGTCGATGCTGAAGGAGCCGGTTTTGACGATCCCCTCTTCCAGACTCCAGCCCTCGGAGCGGGTGTACTCGAAATACAGATCGGCCTCGTCAACCTGATGCGACTTGATTTCGTTCAGGGCGCGTGTCAGGTCGGACTCATCCAGACCAAAGGGGTCGAGCAACAGGGACTTGGCGGTGGCCAGGCGTTCAAGAGTGGGTTCGCGAGAGATCATGGTGGATATTATCAGTTGGTGACAGTGCTGGTTCGCTTCGCGTAACTGCGGTCTGTCCCGCAAGGTTTCACGATTGCACCAGCCGCTTCGATTTTGCAATCGACATCAAGATGCCAAGTCCCATGCCCAGCGTGACCATGGCGGTGCCGCCGTAGCTGACAAAGGGCAGTGGCACGCCGACCACCGGCAAGATGCCGCTGACCATACCCATGTTGACAAAGGCGTAAGTGAAAAAAATCAAGGTGATGCTGCCTGCCAGCAGTCTTGAAAACAGGGTGGGTGCTTCCAGCGCAATGTTCAGACCGCGCAGGATAAGGAAGATAAAACCTGTGATCAGCAGTAGATTGCCAAAGAGGCCGAACTCTTCGGAAAAAGCGGCAAAGATGAAATCGGTCGTGCGCTCCGGGATGAATTCCAGATGGGTCTGGGTCCCCTGCATGAAGCCCTTGCCCCAAAAGCCGCCCGAACCAATCGCGATCATTCCCTGAATGATGTGAAAGCCCTTGCCCAGTGGGTCGCGCGTCGGATCCAGCAGGGTGCAGATGCGCTGCTGCTGGTAGTCGTGCAAGACCGGCCAGCGCATACCCTCTGCGCACAACTGGGGCTCGAAGCCGACCAGCAAGGCCACGCCCAGCACGCCCAGCAGCAGGGGTGGCAGGATCAGCTTCCAGGACAGGCCGGCGAAGAAAATGATCGACAGACCGGCGGACAACACCAGAATGGCCGTGCCCAGATCGGGTTGGCGCACGATCAGCGCGATCGGCACGACCAGTAACAGGGCGGCCACAGCAAAATCAAGTGGCCGCAACTGGCCCTCGCGCTTCTGGAACCACCAGGCCAGCATCAACGGTACGGCGATCTTCAGAATTTCACTGGGCTGGATGGTGACGCCCACATTGAGCCAGCGTCTTGCGCCCTTCTTGGTAACCCCGAAAACCGCCACCGCGATCAGCAGCGCGACACCAAGCAGGTAGAGCGGTACCGCCAGTGACATCAGGCGTTGTGGCGGAATCTGCGCGACAACAAACAGGATGAAGCCGGCCAGCAGCATGTTGCGTCCGTGATCTTCAAAGCGCGTGCCCTGATCAAAGCCGGATGAATACATGGTCAGCATACCGGCGCAGGCGAGCAGGAAAACGGCAAAGGCCAAGGGCCCGTCAAAACCGCGAAACCAGGGCGCTATGCGCTGCCAAACCGAGAGATTCTTGAAAACCACTGCCATGGGGCAATTATCCCTTGTCGGGAGTTACCATGAAGTCTTCATGTCTGCTCATCAACCCATCACCCACCTGCTCTATCTGCACGGCTTTCGCTCGTCGCCCAAGTCAAACAAGGCACGTCGAATGGCTGAACTTCTTGCCAGCCGGCATCCGGCAGTGATCTGGTGGTGTCCGCAACTGCCCGCTTCGCCGCGCCAGGCGATGCAAGAGGTGATGCAGGGAATTGCCGACTGGCCGCAGCACAGCATGGCGGTCGTCGGATCCTCGCTGGGTGGTTTTTACGCCAGCTGGGTGGCGCAGCAGACGCACTGCAAGGCCGTCGTGCTCAATCCGGCAGTCAACCCGGCGCGCGACCTGGCACAGTACATTGGCGAGCACAGCCTCTGGCACGACCCCGCCGAGCATTTCTTCTTTCGGGAGGAGTTTGTCCAGCAGTTGCGCGACCTGACGCTGCCAGAGCTGAGCTACCCGGAGCGCTGTCTGGCCATCATTGCCAAGGGTGATGAGTTGCTGGACTGGCGCGAGATGCAGGCGCACTATGCTGCGGGCCCGATTCGGCTGGTTGAAGGAAGCGACCACGCACTGAGCGACTTTGAGGCGCATTTGCCGGCGCTGCTGGCATTTTTGGGACTCGACTGAACTGCTGCGGCCGCGTCCTTTTTGCTGGGACAATGCCCCCCATGTATTTATTGTTTGAAGAAGCCGGGAAGTTCATGGCCGGACGCGCCTTGTCCGAGACCGAATCGTCGGCGCAAATCGAGCTCGATAGTGGCAAGCGGATCAAGGTCAAGGCTGCCAATATTCTGCTGCGCTTCGAGGCGCCAGCGCCGGCTCAGTTGCTCGCCAGCGCGCAGCTTGTCAGCCAGGACATTGAGTTGGAGTTGGCCTGGGAGTTCTCGCCTGAAGAAGAATTCGGATTTGCCGATCTGGCACGCGAATATTTCAGCAGCAAGGCAAGCCAGCCGGCCACTCTGGAGCAACAGACTGCCACCTTGTTGCGCCTGTTTGAGGCACCCCACTACTTTCGCCGCGCCGGCAAGGGGCGTTTTCGCAAGGCGCCGGCCGACATCCTGGCGCAGGCTTTGGCGGCGATTGAAAAGAAGAAGCAGATTGCGCTGCAGGTCGGGCAGTGGGTAGAGGAGCTGAGTCAGGGCCATTGCCCCCCGGCAGTGCGCGAGCAACTGTACAAAATACTTTTCAAGCCCGACAAGAATGCGCCCGAATACAAGGCGGTGGTGGAGGCCTCACGGGCGACCCGTCTGGGACCGCTGGAACTGCTGATCAAGGCCGGTGCGATTGACTCACCTTACCAGTTTCACTGGAAACGTTTCCTGCTGGAGAACTTCCCCAAGGGAACCGGTTTCGCCAGACTGGAAGCACCACCCATTCGCGAGGACTTGCCCCTGTCGGCGGTTCGTGCCTTCTCTATTGACGACTCCGCCACCACCGAGATCGACGATGCGCTGTCGGTGCAGGGACTGGGTTCTGGGACGGTTCAACTGGGTATTCATATCGCGGCTCCCGGTTTGGCCATCCTGCCCGGCAGCATGATCGACGCAGCGGCACGCCAGCGCCTGTCCACCGTTTACATGCCGGGTTACAAGATCACGATGCTGCCAGAGGATGTGGTGCAAAGTTACACCTTGCAGGAGGGCTGCGATTGCCCTGCCGTTTCACTTTACGTTGAACTGGATGAAACGACACTGGACATCTTGAGCAGTCGAACGCAGATCGAGCGTGTTCACATAGCCGCCAACCTGCGCCATGACCAACTCGACGCCATCGTCACCACCGAGTGGCTGCAAGACCCCGCCTGGATGCACCCGACAGAGCCAGAGGCTTTGCAGCAACAGCGCGAGGAACTGTCCTTCCTGTTTCGATTAGCCAGGCATTTGAAGGCCGGACGCGAACTTGTGCGCGGCAAGCCCGAAACCTTCAATCGGCCAGACTACAACTTCAAACTGATGGAAAACCAGGGCGCTGAGCCACAGGGTACGGAGACCGTGCAGATCAGCGTTCGCCAGCGCGGTGCGCCGCTCGATCTGATCGTCTCGGAAGCCATGATTCTGGCCAACAGTAGCTGGGGCAACTGGCTGGCCGAACATGGTGTGCCGGCCATTTACCGCAGCCAGGCTTCGCTGCTACCAGGCGTCAAGGTTCGCATGGGTACCAAGGCGCTGCCGCATGCGGGTATCGGTGTCAGGAGCTACGCGTGGAGCAGCTCGCCGCTACGCCGCTATACCGACCTGGTGAATCAGTGGCAAATCATTGCCTGCGCGCGCCATGGCAAGACGGCCGCCCTGGTGGCGCCGTTCAAACCCAAGGATGCTGATCTGTTTTCGATCATTTCAAGTTTCGATGCCGCTTATTCAGCATACAACGGATACCAGGGAGCGATGGAGCGATTCTGGACACTCAAGTACCTGCAGCAAAATGCGGTGACCGAAATCGATGCCACGGTGTTCAAGGAGAACATGGTGCGCGCGGATGAACTGCCCTTGGTGTTGCCGGTGATCGGCGCACAGGGTCTGCCGCGAGGTGCGCGCCTGCGCGTCAAGCTTGGCCAGATTGACGAAGTGACGCTGGATGTGACGGGAACGGTGCTGGCGCGGCTGGACACCCTGCCGGCAAATGGCAGCACCGTGCTGGACTGCGGTGAGGACGAAGTGGATGAGAACGTCGCGGCTGGTCCGATTGCGATTGCCGTTGACATGAACGATGCCGATGCTGTCGCCAGCGCAGCGGCCAGTGATGACTCTCCATCGTGAAGTTCTTGTCCTTTAGCGCTCTGCAGTGGGCCTTGGGCGCATCGATTGCCGTGCATGCTGCTTTACTGTCAGTGCGCTTTGTCGATCCGGACGCGTTCAATCGAGTCTTTCAGGATACGCCGCTGGAAGTGATTCTGGTCAACGCGCGTACCAGCGAACGTCCTGCCAAGGCGCAAGCCATTGCTCAGGCCACGGTGGCTGGTGGCGGCGATGCGCCAGCGGGCCGCGCCACCAGCCCTTTGCCGCCATCACCGCTGTCGCAGTCCGGTGATGCCAGCGAGGCGCAGGCCCAGGCCCAACTGCAGACTCTGAAGGAACAGCAAAATCTGTTACTGGCCGAGGTCAGATCACGCTTGGCAGCCATGCCAGCGCCAGATCCGAACCGGCCCGACAGTCCGGCGCCGGAGCAGGTTCAGCGTGAGCAGACGCGTCGTCAGTTAAGCAAGTTGCTGGCAGAGATCGAGCGGCGCATCCAGACGGAAAACGAGCGCCCCAGAAAGCGTTACATCGGACCTTCGACCCGGGAAGAGGTCTACGCTATTTATTACGATCGATTGCGTCGGCGCATTGAGGACAAAGGCACCGAAAATTTCCCGGAAACGGCCGGCAGGAAAATGTACGGAGAGCTGACCTTGGCCGTGACCGTCAATTTTGACGGGCGGATTCACCAGGTCGAAATGGTTGAAGGCTCCGGCAATCGCGCGTTGGATCGGCGCGCCATGGCGATTGTCAGGAGCGCCGGCCCTTTTGGTCGATTTAGCCCGGCCATGCGCCGCCAGGCCGAACAGATCTGGGTCGTTTCCCGTTTCAAATTCACGCGCGACGAGACGCTGGAAAGCCGACTCACGGCGAATTGAACGCTCGTGGAACCAAGGACCAACAAGAACACTTATGGATCTCTACTGCGTCATGGGTAACCCGATCAATCACAGCAGGTCGCCGTGGATTCACGCACGTTTTGCTGAACTGACTGGTCAAACACTGCATTACGGCAGACGGCTGATTCCGCTCAATGGGTTTGCAGCCGAAGTCAAGACCTTCTTTTCGGAGGGGGGGCATGGTTGCAACATCACCGTGCCTTTCAAGTTTGAAGCAACGGCGTTGGCCGACGACCATTCGCAGCGCGCCACGCTGGCAGCGGCTGCAAACATGCTTACCTTGCAGGACGGCAAGCTGCTGGCAGACAACACCGACGGCGCCGGCTTGGTCAAGGATATTGAATGCAACGCCGGAGTTCAGCTGAGGGAGCGTCATGTGCTGCTGATTGGCGCTGGCGGGGCGGCAGCCGGCGTACTCGGTCCGCTGTTGCTGGCGAGGCCGGCCAGTGTTACCGTGGCCAATCGCACGCTCGCTAGAGCCAGCGCTTTGGTAACGAGGCACGCAGCACTGGCGGCGCAGCAGGGGACGGAGCTGAGGGCGCAGGGCTTGCACTCACTGACGGAGAATTTTGATGTGCTGATCAATGCCACCACCAGCAGTCTTCTAGGCAGCGACATACCGGTGCCGGCGAGCACGCTCAAGCCGGGCGCGCTGGCTTACGACATGATGTATGGCAGCGCGGCGCAGGGCTTCATGCACTGGGCCCAGGCGCACGGTGCGCAGGCGCGTGACGGTTTGGGTATGTTGGTGGAACAGGCGGCCGAGGCTTTCATGATCTGGCGCGGCGTGCGCCCACCGGCTCAGCAGGTGCTCGCCGAACTGCGCCTGCTCATGGCCTAAGCCGAGGACAGCGATGAAACCTTTGTTGCGCTGGCTCGGTTTGACGCTTCTTGCCATGCTGGCGTTGCAGTTCTTTTTTGCCTGCCGTATTGCGGCCATGACGGTGCTGGCGCCAGAATCGACGGCCTTTCAGCGCTCCGAAGCGTGGCGTGTGCAGTCGGAAAAGGCTCGTCTTCCCTGGCGCCAGCAATGGGTACCCTACGAACAGATTTCAGACCTGCTCAAACAGGCGGTGATTGCCAGTGAAGACGACGGCTTCAGCAATCACGATGGCGTCGATTGGGATGCCCTGGAAAATGCATGGCAAAAGAACGCCAGGGTCCAGGCCCAGGCAGAAAGGGCGCAGGGCAACAGAGCGCCAGCAGCGGCCAGGAACACCGCCAAAGCCATGCTGCGCACACCGAAAGTGGTGGGCGGCTCGACGATCACCCAACAGCTGGCAAAAAACCTGTTGCTGTCGGGCGAACGCACGCTGCTGCGCAAGGGCCAGGAGTTTGTGCTGACGCTGCTGCTGGAGACTTTGCTCAGCAAGCAACGCATTCTGGAAATTTACCTGAACAGCGTGGAGTGGGGTGAAGGCGTCTTTGGCGCCGAAGCGGCGGCCCAGCACTACTTTCGCAAGCCAGCTTCCCGACTCAGCGCTTATGAGTCGGCACGGCTGGCGGTGATGCTGCCGAGACCCAAGTATTTCGAGAAGCTGCCCAACTCAAGCTATCTTGCCGAACGTGCTGCTGTCATCGCGGGTCGCCTGGGCAGCGCCGAATTGCCCTGACGGTCACTTCTTATCCTCGTCATTGCGCACCACTGGATGCCGGGTCGAGCCCGGCGTGACAATTTCCATGTTGGTCATTGCACATCGCCAGCGTGTCATCGCATACGTCCAGCTTGTCATTGCGGACTCGATCCGCAATCCATTTATCATCTCCCCATGCGCGCCAAGTTGATGAGTTACTTCCTGCTCGGGCTGATCCGTGTCTTGACCGGCTCCCAGGCGCGCTGGTATGGCTGCCCGCCCAAGGCCGAGCAACGCATCTACTTTGCCAATCATCAAAGTCACGCCGATCTGGTCATGATCTGGGCTGCGCTGCCCAAGGAACTGCGCTCGACAACCCGGGCCATTGCGGCCAGGGACTACTGGACTAGGACCGCTTTCAAGCAATGGATCACGACGGCCGTGTTCAACGTCATCTACGTATCGCGTGAGCGCAACGCCGAAGAGGATCCACTGGAGCCGCTGTTCGAGGCGCTGGAGCATGGCGACTCCATCATTTTGTTTCCGGAGGGCACGCGTGGCAACAAGGACGAGCCGCAAGCCTTCAAGGCGGGCCTGTACAACCTGGCGTGCAGGTATCCGGATGTTGAACTGGTGCCAGCCTGGATCAACAATGTACAGCGCGTCTTGCCCAAGGGCGAGGTGGTGCCGGTGCCGGTCCTGTGTTCCGTCACCTTTGGCGCACCGATTCGATTGCAGGATGGTGAAGAGCGTCAGGCCTTTCTGGAGCGCGCCCGCAGCGCCGTCATGGCTTTGCGCGAAGTCTGAACACCATGTACCAGGCCTTGAAAAATCTCAGTGCCACGCAGCAGGTGGGTGCCCTCTTCACTATTGTGTTCGGTATTTTGCTGCTTGCCAGTGTGGTCGCGGTGCTGCTATCCATGCGCGAACTGGGCGACAGCCATCGTGCCGAGCAACAACGTGGTGACCTGCGTAATTTCGAGGGTGTGCTCAGGACCAGTTGGCTGGTGATGCTGGTGTTCTGGGTCGGCTGGTTGGCTGGTGACTGGGTTGCGCTGACCCTGTTCGGTCTGGTTTCCGTTTTTGCGCTGCGTGAATTCATGACGCTGTCGCCGACGCGCCGCGGTGATCACCGCAGTCTGGTGCTGGCTTTTTTTGTCGTGCTGCCGGTTCAGTACGCGCTGGTTGGCAACGAACTTTTCAACCTGTTCACGGTGTTCATTCCGGTCTACGTGTTTCTGGCGATCCCGGTGGTGAGTGCTTTGGCTAATGACCCGCAACGCTTTCTGGAGCGCAATGCCAAGCTGCAGTGGGGCATCATGGTCTGCATTTACGGTATGAGCCATGTACCGGCTCTGTTGTTGCTGGACTTTCCAAACTATGACAAGAAAAACGCCTTTCTGGTGTTCTTCCTTGTGCTGGTCGTGCAGACCAGCATGATTGCGCAGCACCTGGCATCGCGCCGACTGCACAAGCCACCGGTGGCGCCCGCCATCAGTCAGAGCTTCAACTGGCCAAGCTGGTGGATCGGTATCACGGTGGGCAGTCTGCTGGGTGCCTTGCTGGCCGGAATCACGCCCTTTGTGCCAGGACAGGCGTTTGCACTGTCCTTCATCGCTTGCATGGCCGGCTCCTCCGGTCATCTGGTGATGAAGGCGCTCAAGCGCGACCGTGGCATCCCGATCTGGCGTGGTCAGGGCACGGCGGTGACGGGTGCCGCCGGTTTGCTCGACCGGGTCGATGCCCTGTGCTTTGCCGCACCGGTCTTCTTTCACTCGGTCCGCTGGTATTTTGGGCTGTAGCTCGATGAGAATCCTCGGCATTGACCCCGGCCTTCGCACCACCGGTTTTGGCGTGATTGACGTAGAGGGCTCGGAGCTGAGTTATGTGGCCAGCGGCACCATCAGCACGATCCACCTTGAAAAAGGCCAGTTGCCAGCGCGCCTGAAGGTGCTATTTGATGGTGTTCGTGAAGTCATTGCCCGTTATCAGCCGGATGGCGCGTCGGTCGAGATCGTCTTTGTCAACGTCAACCCGCAATCCACTTTGCTGCTGGGTCAAGCGCGTGGCGCTTGCGTGACGGCCCTGGTGTCGCTGGATTTGCCGGTCGCAGAATACACGGCGCTGCAGATGAAGCAGGCGGTTGTTGGCTATGGCAGGGCGGACAAGACGCAGGTTCAGGAGATGGTACGCCGGCTGCTCGCGCTGCCCGGTCTGCCGGGGTCGGACGCCGCCGACGCACTGGGGCTGGCGATCACCCACGCGCATGCCGCGAAGGCGTTGGCGCGCCTGGCGCTGGCTGACGGAGTGATTGGCGCCGGCAGCGGCAAATACAAGGCTGGACGAAGCCGCTAAAGGGCCTGTTTTGTCCAGTAAGATGTATGTTCGAATTTGAAATTTGATAAAGACAAGGGTCATTTATGAGTCAGACACGCAGTACCCATATTCGCAGCGTTGCCCTGGTTGGTCACGGTGCCGTCGGCAAGACCACACTGGCTGAGAGCCTGCTCGCAGCCAGTGGAGCGATCAAGAGTCGGGGATCGATCGAGAAGGGCAATACAGTTTGCGACTTCGATCCGATTGAAAAGGAACTGGGTCACTCCCTTCAGGCTTCGGTGGTTGGTTTTGACTGGGAAGGCACCCAGATTCACCTGATTGACACGCCCGGCTTCCCGGATTTTTCCGGCCAGTCCATGGGTGCACTCGCTGCAGTGGACACCGCGCTGGTCGTCATCAACGCCCAGAACGGCATCGAATTGGCGACCGAACGGATGTTCACGCTGGCTGGCGAACGTGGTCTGTGCCGCATGATTGTGATTAACAAGATTGATGCCGACAACGTCGATCTGCCGGCGCTGGTCAACGAGATCCGCGAGCGTTTTGGCAAGCAGTGTCTGCTACTGGATTTGCCGACACACAACGGTCAGGATGTGGTGGAGTTGTTGGGCCACGATGACGGCGAGAGTGATTTTGCTTCGGTCGCTGCCGCGCATCGCAGCCTGATTGACCAGATCGTTGAAGAAGATGACAGCCTGATGGCGAGCTACCTGGAAACCGGTGCCGACCCGACGCTGGAGCAACTTCACGAGCCCTTCGAGCGTGCCTTGCGCGCCGGGCATCTGATTCCGATTCTGTTTGTTTCCGCCCGAACCGGTGCTGGCGTGCCGCAACTGATGGACGCTTTGGCGCGGCTGGCCCCGAATCCGGCCGAGGGCAACCCGCCACCGTTTTACCGCACCGAGCCCGGCGCCGAGCCGCAGGCCTTTCAGGCGCAACCTGATGATGCGCTGCACGTTCTGGCGCACGTTTTCAAGATTGTGATCGACCCCTTCATTGGCAAGCTGGGGATCTTTCGGGTGCACCAGGGAACGATCCGGCGTGATGCCCAGTTGTTTGTTGGATCCGCCAAGAAGCCCTTCAAGGTCTCGCATTTGTATCGCCTTCAAGGCAAGGATCACATCGAAGTCGCGGACCTCGTGCCGGGTGACATCGGCGCCGTTGCCAAGGTCGACGAGATTGAATTCGACTGCGTGCTGCACGACTCGCATGACGAGGATCACATTCACCTCAAACCGCTGGCTTTTCCACAACCCATGCACGGCCTGGCAGTGCAAACGCGGCGCAAGGGCGACGAGCAGCGGCTCTTCGATATTCTGCACAAACTTGAACTTGAAGACCCCTGCTTCAAAGTGGAGCGTCACCCTGGCACCAACGAAACCGTGATTCGGGGGCTCGGGGACATGCATTTGCGGGCCAAGCTCTCACGCATGCTGCAGCAGTACAAGCTCGAACTCGACACCAGCGTGCCGCAAATTGCCTACCGCGAAACCATCAATGGCAACGCCGAGGGTCATTGCCGCCACAAGAAGCAAAGCGGCGGTGCCGGCCAGTTCGGCGAGGTCATGCTGCGCGTCGAACCCCTGCCGCGTGGCGCTGGCTTCGAGTTTGTCGACATTGTCAAAGGCGGCGCCATTCCAGGCGTTTTCATGGCGGCGGTGGAAAAAGGCGTGCGCCAGGCGCTGGCTGAAGGTGTGGTGGCTGGCTACCCGGTGCACGACCTGCGCGTCATCGTGCATGACGGCAAGACGCATGCCGTTGATGGAAAAGATATTGCCTTCACCTCGGCCGGCCGCAAGGCGACCATTGACGCCGTACGCCTGGCGCGTCCCATGGTGCTGGAACCGCTGGTCCATATCGAGGTGCTGGCACCGGAGGCCACCATTGGCGACTTGACGGGCGATCTGGCCAGCAAGCGCGGCCATGTGACTGGTACCCAGCCACGTCCGAATGGGGCGGTGGCCATCAGCGGACTGATTCCCCTCGCAGAACTGGGTGATTACCAGGGCCGACTGAAGTCACTGACCGCAGGCGAGGGTTCCTACAGCATCGAGTTCTCGCACTACGCGCAAGTGCCGGATGCCACACAACAGCAACTGGCGAGCAAGTACAAGGCCGTCAATCTGGACGACGATGCACCGGCAGGGCCGGCTCGATGAGCCGTGTTCTGCTCGCGTATTCCACTACCGACGGCCATACCCCGCGCATCTGCGAGCGCTTGCGACAGGTCATCGAGCAGCAGGGGCATGCGGCCAAGGTAGCTCCCTTGTCCCAGGCTGATGCGCTCGATCTGGCGGCGTTCGATGTCATCGTCATTGGTGCGAGCATCCGCTACGGCAAGCATCAGCCGGAGGTGGCGCAGTTCATAGCGCAGCACCAGGCGCTGCTGGAAAGCAAACCCAATGCGTTTTTCACTGTGAATATTGTGGCGCGCAAGCCCAACAAGAACCGGCCCGAGAATAACCCCTATCTGCTCAAGTTCCTGCGGACCATCAGCTGGAAACCCCAGTTGCTTGGGGTCTTTGCCGGCAAACTCGACTACCCGCGCTACCGCTTCATTGACCGCCAGATGATCCGGTTCATCATGCTGATCACCAAGGGGCCCACCGACCCCTCTGTTGTGGTCGAGTTCACGGACTGGCAGGCGGTTGAGGAGTTTGGCCGCAAGCTCAGCAAAATGGCATGAACCGGCCCTGAGGCTGGAGCCTGTTCAGGGTTTGGCCTTGGGTTGCAGGCCCAGACCGGCCTTGCTGCGCGCGTCGGCGATTTCAGCTTCCACCTGCGTTGCATCACGTGAGCCTGGCGGCAGCACCGTGAGCACTTTTTCCCAATGCGTGATGGCCAGTTTGTAGTCGGCGCGTCGATAGGCGGCAGAGCCGGCCAGCATCAGGGCCATCGGATGTTTGGGATCAATCGCAAGTGCCTTGTTGACCAGTGCCAGCGGGCGGCCCTCCAGCGTGTTCGTGCGCAGGGCCAGTAAGTCGGCGTACTGGGTCAGCAGACCGGCGTCACCATCGACCAGTTTGCCGGCCTTCTCGAAGGCCTGCTCGGCCTCCGGCAGACGACCCTGAACCTTGTAGGCACCGGCCAACCGGGCCCAGCCGGCCAGATCCGATGGATTGGCTTTCAGCTTGGCAGCCAGAGCGTCAATCATCTGGTTGATTTTCTCGGGTGTCATGGCGCCGGCCGCTGCCGGGTCCACTGGCGGCATCTTGCCGGCCTCAGAACCGCTGCCTGGTGGTTTAGCAGCGCCAGAGGTTTGAGCAGATGCAGGTAGTCCGGCTTTGCCGCGGGCTTCGGCAATATCCGCCTCCACCTGCTGCGCGTCAGGTGAGCCCGGATCGAGCACCAGCAACAGCTTTTCCCATTGTGTCACTGCAGACTTGAAGTCGTTGCGGCGGTACGCGGCAACGCCGGACATCATCAGGCCCATGGGGTGCTGTGGGTTCAAGCTCAGCGCCTTGGTGACCAGCTCAAGCGGCTTGCCTTCGATGTTATTGTTATTGCGCACTGCCAACAGGTCGGCATAGTCCACCAGCAGATCGGGTTCGTTGTTGACCAGTTCACCGGCTTTCAGGAAAGCCTGTTCAGCTTCGGCAAAACGCCCCATCACTTTATAGGATCGGGCCAGCATGGCCCAGCCTTTAGGGTTGTCCGGACTCGCCTTCAAGCGGGCTGCCAGGGCGTCGACCATGCTGGCGACCTGATCGTTACTGGCCTTCTGGCTTGCCACCGGATCGATCGCTTCGGGAGCCCCAAGCCACCAATACATGCCACCAGCACCAAGCGGTAACAGCAAGGCGATCACCGCTGCCGTGCGCCGGCCAGACCAGAAACTGCTGGCGCCGACATGCGAGGCCGGCGCTTCTTCCACGTCATCGAGCAATCGCAGTTGCAACTCATCGCGACCCGCCTCACACTCTTGCGCACTGATGATGCCGCGCGCCAGATCGCGCTCCAGGGTTTCGAGTTGATCGCGGTAGATGGAAGCGTTCAGGCCCTGGCTTGAAACTCCGGCGGCGCCTGCAGCGGCTGGCCACATCAAGGGGCGCACCAACCAGACCAGAGCCAACAGGGTCAAGACGGCGGCGATGGCAATAAAAACAGTCATGAGGGAAGTTCCGTATCTTTGAGAAGAGACTGCGCCTTTTTGCGCTGGTCTGCATCGAGCACCGGCGCAGCACTGCCGGTCTGCTGGCGCCGCACCATGCGCACCAGGAAAAACAGGGCGCCGATCAAGAGCAGGAACGGGCCAAACCAGAGCATCCAGGTCAGCGGCTTGACCGGTGGCCGGTAGCGCACAAAGTCGCCGTAGCGGCTGACCATGTACTCCATGATCTCGGCATCGGACTTGTTGGCCTTGACCAGCGTGCGAAGTTCACGACGCAAATCCATCGCCAGGTCAGCGCGCGATCCAGCGAGCGACTCGTTCTGGCAAACCAGGCAACGCAACTCTTCCGAGATGGCGATCATGCGCTGTTCCACCACCGGGTCTTCTGCCAGCGGGATCGCCTCGCCAGCGAAACTCGAGAAGGCGCATTGCAGCGCCAGAATCAGGGCCAGCCAGTATTTCATTTTTGCAGCTCCCGCACCATCGGCAGAATCTTGTCGCGCAGCGCCTCTTCGGTGACCGGCCCAATCTGCTTGTAGCGAATAATGCCCATCTTGTCGATCAAAAAGCTTTCCGGCACACCGTAAACGCCAAAGTCGATGCCGATGCGGCCGTCCTGATCGGTGATCGAAAGGTCGTACGGATCACCATAGCGGGCCAGCCATTTCAGGCCTTCGGTGTTCTGATCCTTGTAGTCGAGTCCGATAACAGGGATGGTCTTGGTCTTGGCGAACTCCATCAGGATCGGGTGTTCCTGGCGGCAGGCGACACACCAGGAAGCCCAGGTATTGAGGATCCACACTTTGCCCAGCATGTCCTTGCCGGAAAACGTTTGCTCGGGTGTCTGCAGTTTCGGCGCGGTAAACGCAGGTGCGGGCTTGCCGATGAAGGGCGAGGGAATTTCGTGCGGGTCGCGTGTCAGGCCGATGGCCAGAAAGACCACCAGGACGGCAAAAATTCCCAGTGGAATCAGTGCCTTCCTGTTCATGCCGGCACTCCCTGGCTGACCGCTTTGCTGGCCATCGCTTTGCGGCGATAGCGCCGGTCCAGCGCCGCCATGGCGCCGCCCAGTGCCATCAACAGGCAGCCGCCCCAGATCCAGGTGACAAAAGGCTTGTGATAGACCCGCATCGCCCAGGCCGGGCTGGTTCCGTCCGTCAGCCGTTCACCCAGTGCAACATAGACGTCGCGCACCAGATTGCTGTCGATCGCGGTTTCTGTCATCGGCATGGTGGACGAGAAATAAGTCCGCTTCTCGGGTTGCAGCGTGCGCAGAACCTTGCCGTTCTTGATCAGTTCGACAATGCCACGATCCGCGTTGTAGTTGGGACCCGGTACCTCGCTGATACCCGTCAGTTTGAAGGTGTAGCCGGCCACTTCAACGGTGTCGCCGATGGCCATGCGCACATCCTTTTCGGTCTCGTAGCCCTTGACCATGGTGATGCCCACCACGCACACCGCGATGCCGATGTGCGCGACCTGCATGCCCCAGTAAGAAATGGGTATCGCTTTCCAGTTCGGGCTATCCTTGAGCTGGCGGTAAATTTGTTGCAATGAAGACAGCACAATCCAGAATACCAGCGTCAAACTCAAGGCCACCAGCCACGACCAGGCGCCGGCCAGCAGCGGTGCGGCGCAGCCCAGCAGGACCGAAACAATGGCCACCGGCCGCAGTTTCTTGCTGAGTTCGGCCACGCTGTCGTTCTTCCAGCGCGCATAGGATCCGACCACCATGAAAAACAGCACCGGCAGCATGATGGGAGCAAACACCGAGTTGAAGTAAGGCGGCCCGACCGACAACTTGCCCAGGTTGAGCGCGTCAACGATCAGGGGATACAGCGTACCCAGCAGCACAGCGGCGGCGGCAGTGGTGAGCAGCACGTTGTTGATCAGCAGGAAAGTCTCGCGCGATACCACCGTAAAAGCGCCACCAGCGCGAACCTTGCCGGAACGCATGGCGAACAGGGTCAGTGAGCCCCCGACCACCGCCGACAGGAACAGCAAAATGAAGACGCCACGTTTCGGATCGGTTGCAAAGGCGTGAACGGAAGTCAAAACGCCGGAGCGGACCAGGAAGGTCCCCAGCAGGCTGAGTGAAAAACCGATGATCGACAGCATGATGGTCCAACTGCGAAACAGGCCGCGCTTTTCCGTCACCGCCAATGAATGCATTAGCGCTGTGCCAACCAGCCAGGGCAGGAAAGACGCGTTTTCGACCGGATCCCAGAACCACCAGCCGCCCCATCCGAGTTCATAGTAAGCCCACCAGGAGCCCATCGCAATACCGATGGTCAGGCAGATCCAGGCGGCAGTGGCCCAGGGCCGCGTCCAGCGTGCCCAGGCGGCGTCAAGCCGGCCGTTCAGCAGTGCAGCGATGGAAAAGGCAAAGGGTACGGCCATGCCGACATAACCCATGTAAAGCATCGGCGGGTGAAACACCAGGCCCGGGTCCTGCAGCAGCGGATTCAAGTCGCGGCCATCGGGCGGAATCTCACTCAGGCGCAGGAAGGGATTGGAGGTAATCAGCATGAACAGCAGGAATCCGACCGCCACCAGGCTCATGACCGCCAGCACCCGGGACACCATCACGTCGGGCAATTGGCGGGAGAACAGGGATATCGCCATCATCCACGAGCACAGCATCACCAGCCACAGCAGCAACGAGCCTTCGTGGCCGCCCCAGACACCGGCAATGCGATAGATGTCGGGCAACTTGGAGTTGGAATGCTGCGCCACATACGAGACCGAGAAATCGTTCGTAAAGAAAGCGTAGGTCAGGCAGACGAAGGACAGCGTGGCCAGAAACCAGAGTGCCTGCGCCCCGGGTCTTGCCAGCGCCATCCAGTCGGCGCGTCCTTGCTGACCGCCGATGACACCCAGGGTGCCCAGCGCCAGCGCCACAAAGAGGGCGAGGATCAGGGAAAAGTGACCAATTTCAGGAATCATGTTTTTGTCCTAGTCTGAGTCATCGCGAGCGCAGCGCGGCGATCCAGATTTTCTATACAAGGGGCATGGACTGCCGCGCTTCGCTCGCAGTGACAAAATTTGCACATCATTTGAGGGTCTTCATGGTTTTCTGGGCCTTATCGAGCGCATCCTTGGCCTCGGGCGGCATGTAGTTCTCGTCGTGTTTGGCCAGCACTTCCGTGGCAACGAATTTGCCGCCGGCGTCAAACTTGCCCTGGGCCACCACGCCTTTGCCCTCTTTGAACAGATCCGGCAGGATGCCGGTGTAGGAAACGCCCATTTCCTTGGCGGTGTCGGTCACGATGAAGTTGACCGTCAGGTTGTCGCGGCTGACGGAACCGGTCTTGACCAGACCCCCGATGCGAAAAGTCCGGTTCTTGGGCGCCTCGCCGGCCGCCACCTGCGTCGGACTGAAGAAGAACACCAGATTGCTCTCGAACGCATTGAGCACGAGATAGGCTGCCAGACCCAGGGCAGCCAGCCCTCCGACGATCATGGCGGCACGCTTGTGACGTGGTTTCATTGGGGATCACCTTTTTCCGATTCAAATTGGGCGTGCAGGCTGCGCAGCACCTCGCGCCGTTTGGCGCGAACCTGTATCACTTCGATGACCACCGCCAAAGCGGTGAGCCCAAAGGCCGGCCACACGTACTGGGCATAGCCGCCCATGGCCAAAAACTCGTTCCAGTTATTCCACTGCATGTTTTACCCACTCCGTATGACGTTCCCGATCCAGGATGATGGCGCGCACACGTACCAGTGTCATCGTGATGGCGTACATCCAGAATGCCGCGGTCATCAGGCCCATGCCCCAAAGCATGGCAGGTGCAATGGACGCACCTTTCACGGTGACCGAAGCTCCCTGGTGCAAGGTATTCCACCAATACACCGAGCCGTAAATAATGGGAATGTTCACCGCGCCAACCAGCGCGAGCACGGCGCTGGCCTTGTCGGCGCGGCGCGGGTCGTCAATGGACGACTGCAGGGCGATGAACCCCAGGTACAGGAAAAGCAGAATCAGCGACGACGTAAGGCGCGCGTCCCAGACCCACCAGGTGCCCCACATGGGTTTGCCCCAGAGCGAACCCGTGGCCAGGGACAAAAACGCCAGTATCGCGCCGGTGGGGGCGAGCGCCGACGCCATCATGCCCGACAGCCGGGTGTTGAAAGCCAGACCAAAACCGGCCCAGCCGGCCATGACAAGGTACACAAACATGGAGAGCGAGGCGGCCGGCACGTGCACGAAGATGATGCGATAGCCCTGCCCCTGCTGGGCATCAACCGGTGCCATGACGAGCCCGATCCACAAAGCCACCGCCGCCAGCACCGTGGCCAGTACAGCAAACCATGGCCACATCCGGCCTGCCAGAAAATAAAAATTCTGCGGCGAGGAAAATTTGAACCAGTGAATCTTTTGAGTGTTCATTCCAGGGAAATCCTCAAGGCTGTTTTGGTCGCCAAAGGCGCGAAAAAGACCGATAGCACCAACAGCGCTGCCAGCAAGGAAAGGTGGCCACCGATACCCAGGCCAGCCGCATCCGCTTCCACGGCGCCTGCGCCGAATATCAGAACCGGAATATACAGGGGCAGGATCAACAAGGACAGCAATACCCCTGCGCCGCGTACGCCCAAAGTCAATGCTGCGCCGATGCTGCCAATCAAACTCAGGGTCGGTGTGCCCAACAGCAGGGTCAGCATCAATATTCCCAGCGAGTGGCTCTCCAGTCCAAATTGCAAACCCAGTACAGGCGCCATCAGCACCAGCGGCAGGCCGGACAACAGAAAATGCGTCAACGCCTTGGCCGCCACCAGCAGGCCCAGCGGTGTGCTTGAAAGTGCCATCTGCTCCAGTGAGCCGTCGGCATGGTCCGTCGCAAACAGGCGTTGCAGAGACAGCATGGCCGCCAGCAGCGCACTGACCCACAGCACGCCCGGTGCCATGCGCAGCAGCAGCGCCGATTCAGGCCCCACACCCAGCGGGAACAGGCTGGCCACGACGACAAAAAATACCAGAGGTGTCAGTACCTCGCCCTTCTGCCGCAGGGCCACCGAGACTTCCCGGCGCAGCAGCGCAGCCATGACACCGAACAGGCCAAGCTTCTTCATGCGCGTAACTCCAGCATCTGCGGCGCTATCGTGCCAATGTCCACCTGCTGGTGGCTGGTGATGACGGCCAGACCGCCCTTGCCCAGATGGCTGGCAATCAGATCGGCCAGCATGCGCACCCCTTTTTCATCCATCGCCACAAAGGGCTCATCCAGCACCCACAGCCGGGCCTGACTCAGCGCCAGACGTGACAGGGCGACACGCCTTTTTTGTCCTTGTGACAGGTGCTTTACCAATTGCTCGCCGCGTCCCCGCACACCAAAGTGCGCCAACACCTCCTGCAACTGGGTCGGCTCCGGCGCATTGCCGGCAAGGGCTGCCGTGAACACCAGGTTTTCATTGACCGTCATCGATTCCTGCAGGGAGTTCAGGTGGCCCAGATAGCACAGGTCCTGACGGTAAACATCGCTTTGCGAATGAATCGGCGTGTCGTTCCAGAGAATCTGACCCGACTCAATCGGCGCCAGACCGCACACCATGCGCAGCAGGCTGGTTTTTCCAACGCCATTGGCGCCCGCCACGTAGAGCCAGCGTCCGGCGTTCAGGACGCAATCAACGCCCTGAAAAAGTTGCCTTCCTCCCCGACTGCAGCCAAGCTTGGAAAATGAGAGAGTCGGCGCAGTGTTCAATTCTTGTGGTGGGTAAAACGGAACGCCGATTTTAGGGCATGCACCTGCG
>JBAXOZ010000004.1:0-46918 GCA_037132975.1 Comamonadaceae bacterium | reverse complement strand
CGTGACCAAGATGACGCGCCACCTGGGCCTGATGGGCGCGCAGCCCTATCTGGTTGAAGGCAAGACCTTCTCGCCGCAGCAGGCCAAGGGTCTGGGACTGGTGCATGAACTGGTGGCCCCCTCTGAAACCGCTGCCGCCGAGATGCGAAGCAAGGCTCTGGCCTGGATCGCCGCCAACCCAAGCGCCCAGCACCCCTGGGAAGCGAAAGACTACAAAGTCCCGGGCGGCACGCCGTCCAGCCCCAAGGTCGCGATGATGCTGGTTGTCGCACCGGCCATGATCAAGAAGCAGACGCGTGGCCTGTATCCGGCACCCGAAGCCATCATGGCCTGCATGGTCGAAGGCTTGCAGGTCGACATCCCGACGGCGCTGCGCATCGAAAGCCGCCATCTGGCCAAACTCATGACCGGAGTCAATGCCCGCGCCATGATCAACACCTTCTTCTTCAATCTGAACGCGATCAAGAGCGGACAATCGCGCCCCGGCACAGCGCCACGCTACAAGCCGGCCAAAGTCGGCCTGCTCGGCGCCGGCATGATGGGCGCGGGCATTGCCTTCAGCCAGGCCAGCAAGGGGATTGCCACCGTGCTCAAGGATGTGAGCCAGGAGAAGGCGGATCTTGGAAAGTCCTACAGCGCCAAGCTGACACAGGCGCGGGTTGACAAAGGCCGCATGAGCGCCGAAGAGCAGCAAAAAATTCTTGCGCGCATCCAGGCGACTGACAAGGTTGAAGACCTGAAAGATTGCGACCTGATCATTGAAGCAGTGTTCGAGAACCGCGAACTCAAGGCCAAGGTCACGCGCGAGACCGAACCCATGCTCGCCCCTGGTGGCTTCTTTGCCTCCAATACCTCAACGCTCCCCATCAGCGGTCTGGCCACCGCCAGCATCGCACCGGAAAAGTTCATTGGCATCCACTTCTTCAGCCCGGTGGACAAGATGAAACTGGTCGAGATCATTCGCGGCAAGCAGACCAGCGACGAAACCGTGGCGCGCGCTTACGACTACGTTCAGGCCATCGGCAAGATGCCGATTGTGGTGAACGATTCGCGCGGCTTCTTTACCAGTCGTGTCTTTGGCACGTTTGTGATGGAAGGCGTGGCGATGCTGGGCGAAGGCCTGCCGGCAGCGGCGATCGAAAACGCGGGCCTGCAGTGCGGCATGCCGGTGGGCCCGCTGGCGGTGCTCGATGAAGTGGCTCTGAACCTGAGCCTGCACGTGATGGAGCAAACGCGCGCCGACTTTGAAGCTGAAGGCAAGGCTTACCTTGCCAGCCCCGGTGAAGCCCTGGTCGTCGAGATGGTGCGAAAGCATCAGCGACCCGGTCGCGCGGGTGGCGGCGGCTTTTACGAATACCCGAAAGAAAAGGGTGCAAAGAAATTCTTGTGGCCGCAACTTAAGGCGCTTTACGAAAAAGCCGATGCCCCGTGGGACATTACCGATATGAAGGACCGCATGCTGTACCGCCAGGCTGTGGAGACCGCGCGCTGCCTGAGCGAAGGCGTGCTGACCAGCGTGCACGACGCCAATATCGGCTCCATCTTTGGCATTGGCTTTCCGGCCTGGACCGGCGGCGTCATGCAATTCATCTATGGCATGGGCGTTGACGCTTTTGTCCAGCGCGCCGATGAACTGGCGCAGCGTTTTGGCGCTGGTTTTGCCCTGACAGACGAGGTCAAGGCGACCATCCGTCGCTTTGAGCCGGTCTATTGACATCTTGAAACGCAAAGTCACTCTGCGCGAACCTCAGCCCGGTGACATGGGCTGGGTGGTGCAGCAGCACGGCGAAATCTATGCCCGTGAATACGGCTGGAACGCTGAATTTGAAGCGATGGTGGCCGACATCGTGGCAGGCTACCTGCGCCGCCGGCAGCCGCTTTGGGAGCGCTGCTGGATTGCCGAACTCGACGGCGAGCGCGTCGGCTCGGTCTTCGTGGTGCGCAAGTCCAAGACGGTGGCGCAGTTGCGTATGCTGATCCTGACGCCCGCGGCGCGTGGCCTGGGACTGGGTACGCGCCTGACAGACGAGTGCCTCGCTTTCGCGCGCAGCAAAGGCTACCGCAAGATCGTTCTGTGGACCAACAGCTGCCTCGACGCGGCACGCCACATTTACGCCAGCAAAGGCTTTCAGATGATCAAGAGTGAGCCTTATCACGGCTTCGGGCACGACCTGGTAGGCGAGACCTGGGAACTGAAGCTCTGAGGACGGCGACCCGGCTCGCTGCAGACGCAGCGCGGCCATAATCAGCGCATGACCGAGAAACTCCCTGCTGCAGCGACCGCGCCCGATCCACCGGCGCAGCATAGGCCGCGCTCACCGACCGATCTGTTCTGGTCATTCACCTGGCTGGCGCTGCAGGGTTTTGGTGGTGTATTGGCGATCGTGCAGCGCGAAATGGTCGAAAAAAAACAGTGGCTGACGCGAGAAGAGTTTGTTGAAGACTGGGCGGTGGCGCAGATCCTGCCGGGCCCCAACGTCGTCAATCTTTCGCTGATGATTGGCGACCGCTACTTTGGCCTGCGCGGTGCCCTGATGGCACTGGCCGGCATGCTGACTTTTCCTCTGATGGTTGTCCTAATACTGGCTGCCATCTTTACCGGCATGGCCGATTCACCCGCTGTGGCCGGCGCCTTGCGCGGCATGGGCGCCGTCGCCGGCGGGCTGATCGCCGCCACCGGGCTGAAACTGATCACTGCGCTACAGACCAATGTCATGGGACGCCTGGCTTGTGGCGTTCTGGCGACCGTCACTTTTGTCGCCATTGCGCTGTTTCACGTCGCGCTGGCCTGGGTCCTGCTGAGCATTGGCGGACTGGCCTGCATCTGGGCCTACCGGCAACTCGGGCGAACAGGCAGGCCGGGAGCCACGCCATGATCATCACCCTCACCAGCGCCGATTGGTTGGCCCTGCTGACGCATTTCCTGTCGCTCTCACTGCTGGCGGTGGGCGGCGCCATCACGACCGCACCTGACATGCACCGTTTTCTGGTGACACAGCAGCACTGGTTGAGCGATAGCCAGTTCACATCTTCCATCGCCCTGGCGCAGTCCGCCCCCGGTCCCAACGTGCTGTTCATCGCGCTGTTCGGCTGGAATGTTGGCATGAACGCGGGCGGTGGTGTGGCCGCCGGCTACGCGGCCTGGCCCTACGCTGCTTTGGGTGTGCTACTGGCCATGATAGGTATCCTGCTGCCCAGCACCACCCTGACCTTTGCGGCCGCGCGCTGGGGCCACCAGAACCGCGAACTGCGCGCCGTGCGTGCCTTCAAGCAGGGCATGGCGCCGATCGTGATTGCGCTGTTGATTGCCACCGGCTGGATTCTGGCCGCCAACAACGGCAACACGATGAAAAGCTGGCCTTTGTGGCTGCTCACCGCGATCACTGCCCTGCTGGTCTGGCGCACCCGGATTCACATGCTGTGGCTGCTGGGAGCCGGTGGGCTGCTGGGCTGGTTTGGCTGGGTTTAGCCGACCAACGGTAAGCCGTAGAAATTCCGGATCACATCCCACGCTGCCTGGGGTTCGTCAACGTAGCTGAACAGCGCCAGATCCTGCTCCGATATCACGCCCTCCTCGATCATCACGGCGGGGTTGAACAGGCGATGCCAGTACTCCGAGCCGAACAGCACAATCGGCACCGGCTTGGCCTTGCGCGTCTGCACCAGGGTAATGACCTCAAACAGTTCGTCCAGCGTGCCAAAGCCGCCGGGAAACGCGACCAGTGCCTTGGCGCGCATCATCAAGTGCATCTTGCGCAGCGCAAAGTAGTGAAACTTGAAGCTCAGGCTTGGTGTGATGTAAGGATTGGGATGCTGCTCGTGTGGCAGTGCGATGTTCAGACCAACCGTCAGGGCACCCATCTCGTGCGCACCGCGATTGGCCGCTTCCATGATGCCGGGTCCGCCACCGGTCGCTATGAACAAGCGCTCGGCGCTCGGCAGTCGTGCGCTGTGCGTGGCCACCAAGCGGGCAAAAAGGCGCGCCTGATCGTAGTAGTGGGCATTGCGCTGTTTGCGCTGCGCCAAGGCCAAGGCGTCCGGATCACCGCTGAGCTGCGCCTTCTGCAGGCAGCTTTGTGCTTCGTCTGGCGAGATAAAGCGCGCGCTGCCAAATACGACGACCGTGCTCTCTATGCCCTGCGTCATCTGGTCCAGATCGGGTTTCAGCAGTTCCAACTGGAAGCGGATACCGCGCGTCTCGCGCCGCAACAGGAATTCGGGATCTGCAAAAGCCAGTCGGTAGGCATCGGCCCCCAGCGGTTTGCCTTTGGCGGCGTACTCCTGTAGTTCAGCCCAGGCCCCGGCCAGCCGACTTTCACTGAGGTCTTCGGTTTGGTCCATGAGCCGTCGGCGTTCAGCGTGGCTCGGACAGTTGGCCCTGCGCTGCCGCATTGGGAGCAAGGGGCACAGAAGTCGGCTGCGGCAAGGCGCTGTCCAGCACTTCCCGCACGGACGCCACAAAGTACTCGGTTTCGCCGAAGCACGACGAGGGAATGAAACGGTGTTGCGCGTAGTTGAGCACCACCCGCTTGCCGGCCAGCACGTTTATTTTCTGCGCCACGGCATCGTCCCGCACGGTGAACTCAAATTTATCAGGAATGGCACCGGGCATGGTCACCATGGCGATTTCGCCTTCCCAGGTTTTGCACAGCCAGCCCTTTTTGGAGAGCTTTTGCACGTAGCCAGCCCGCTCGCCCTGCGAGTAGCTCCAGTTCAGCGTGAGCCAGAGCCAGCCACCGGCGAACAACAGCAGGACGATAAGGACGACAAGAAGAATACGCAGAATTTTCGATTTCATGGCGGGCTTGGCTTGATGTTGAAGGGAATGGACAGAGGGAGTCAGCTGCGTTGGCGCACGGCTTCGTAAAGGCAGACGCCGCTGGCCACCGAGACATTCAGACTCTCGACCGCGCCGCGCATGGGGATGCTGATCAGTTCGTCGCAGGTCTTGGCCGTGAGTGCGCGCATGCCGTCGCCCTCGGCTCCCAGCACCAGCGCGACCGGGCCCCGCAGATCGGCCTGGTACAGGGTCTTGGGCGCCAGGTCGCTGGTACCGATGATCCAGATATTGCGCTCCTTGAGTTCGTTCAGGGTGCGCGCCAGATTCGTCACCATGAAGTACGGCACGGTTTCGGCCGCGCCGCTGGCCACCTTGGCCACCGTGGCATTGATGCCGGCCGCGTGGTCTTTCGGTGCGATCACAGCGTGCACACCGGCGCCGTCGGCGACGCGCAGACAGGCCCCCAGGTTGTGCGGGTCAGTCACGCCGTCGAGCACCAGAATCAGCGGCGCCACGCGCTCAGCCAGGGGCAGCAGTGCCTGCGCCGCTTCGAGTTGCTCCAGCAGTTCGTCGAGCGACTTCACTTGCGCCAACTCCTGCACACGCGCCGCCACGCCCTGATGGCCATGGCCGCCACAGAGTTTCGCCAGCCGGATGCCGTCAGCCTCGATCAGACGCACACCGGCCTCATTGGCTTTTTCCAGAAACTGGCGCATCCGCGCGTCACGCCGGGTTGGTTCAAAATAGATTTCAACAATGGATTTGGGGGCGGTCTTGAGACGCACACCGACGGCATGAAAGCCAAACAGGACTTTGGGGGAAGACATGCGTTGATTATCGCGGGTTGTCCCGCTTATGGTGGTGGGCCGCCGTTGGTAGGCAGGTAGACCGGGTATCCTTTCTCTGGCCCACGCTCGCGGGCCAGTGTCTCCGGTTGGCCATCGCAATTGTCTTAACGCTTCGGTTGGCACGCCTGCGCCGTGCAACCGCGAATGGGGCCGACGCCCGGATACCCAATCCACCTGCCCAACAAAATGTTTAGTGCGCCGAACTTAAATTCAGCCGTCGTGTTTCTTGCGTGCCGAAAGCTGCACTTTTACGAAGGCGGGTGGTGCGGCTTGCGAACGCAGGCCCCATTCGCGGTTGCACGTCGTGCGCAAGTCAACCGTGTCGTTAGCGCAGCAATTCTGGCTCACCATTCCAGCCCGCCGCGAGCGTGGGCCGGAGTCCGCAAGCCACGCCGCCCGCCTGGCACGAAAAGTCCGAGAATCAAGACCCCAAATGGTTAGGAGGCCTGCGCAGCAACCAGCACCTGCCCGGCCTCAATCGTAATCCGCCGATCACAGCGATCGGCAATGGCGCTGTCGTGTGTCACCAGCACCAGGGTCGTGCCCTGCTCGCGGTTCAGGTCAAACATCAGTTCCATCACTTTCTCGCCAGTGGCAAAGTCCAGGCTGCCGGTCGGCTCGTCGGCCAGCAGCACCGCCGGTTTGACGACAAAGGCGCGCGCCAGCGCCACGCGTTGCTGCTCGCCACCGCTAAGCACCTTGGGGTAATGGCCGAGGCGCTCTGAGAGGCCAACTCGGGCCAGCATTTCGGTGGCAACTTTGCGCGCATCGCGCCGATCCGCCAATTCGAGCGGCAGCATGACGTTTTCCAGCGCCGTCAGATTGGCCAGCAACTGAAAGCTCTGGAACACAAAACCGACTTTTTGCGCGCGCAGGGCAGCGCGTTCGTCCTCGCTCATGGCAAACAGGTCCAGGCCCGCCAGCCGCACTGTGCCACGCGTGGGGGTATCGAGTCCGGCGATGATGGACAGCAGCGTACTCTTGCCGGAACCGGAGGCGCCGACAATGGCCACGGTCTCGCGCGCATTCAAGGCAAAATCGATATCACGCAGAATGTCAAGCGTGCCAGTCGAATCTGTCACCGACTTGAAAACGTGCACGACAGAAATAATTGAATCAGACATGGGACTTTCTTTGTATCGACGACACTTTATCGCGACTTCTTTACTTGCATCTGTTAGCGGGGTAACGCATGCCATCATGCCAGGCGGTCGGACGATTCTGGTGCTGGGCGACTCGCTCAGTGCCGAGTATGGCCTGAATCGCGGCACTGGCTGGGTTGCGCTATTGGAACAGCGCCTGCAGGCCCGCAAGATCTCCGCCCTTGTCATCAATGCCAGCATCAGCGGCGATACCAGTTCTGGCGGGCTGTCGCGCCTGCCAGCGCTTCTGGTACAACACGAGCCGAGCCATTTGATCATTGAACTGGGCGGCAACGACGCCCTGCGTGGCCTGCCGCTCGAACTCACACGGGACAATCTGAACCAGATGACACGCATGGCGCAAAAAACCGGTGCCCGGGTGCTGCTGTTGGGCATGCAGATGCCACCCAACTACGGCCGGGACTACGGCGAACGCTTTACGACCATGTTTGCTGAGGTCGCCAAAGCCAACAAAGCGGCGCTGGTGCCTTTTCTGCTCAAAGGCGTTGCTGACGCGAGCGACAGCCTGCGCCTGTTTCAGCCGGATCGGATTCATCCGACCGCCGAAGCGCACCCGCAGATGCTGGACAACGTCTGGCCGGCACTGCAAAAGTTGCTGAAATGAGCCTGGTCACGCTGAGCGCGAGCGAACTACTGGGCCGTTTTGCCGAGTTTGACAGCATCATTGACGCCCGCAGTGAAGCTGAGTTTGCGCTGGACCACCTGCCTGGCGCCGTCAACTGGCCGACACTCAACAATGAGGAAAGGCGTGTCATCGGTACCCTGTATGTGCAGGTCAATCCGTTCGAGGCCAGAAAGCGTGGCGCGGCCATGGCCGCGCGCAACATTGCTGCGCATATCGAGCGCGAATTGCTCGACACACCGAAGGACTGGAAGCCACTCGCCTACTGCTGGCGCGGTGGCCAGCGCAGCGGCGCGCTGTCACTGATCCTGGCGCAGATCGGCTTTCGGGTCACGCTGCTGGAGGGTGGCTACAAGGCCTTTCGCGCTGCAGTCGTGCAGGACATCCCCCTCTGGGTCAATCGAATGGACTGGCGTGTTGTCTGTGGCACGACCGGTTCCGGCAAGACGCGACTGCTGCAAGCCCTGGCGGCGCAAGGCGCCCAGGTGATGGACCTGGAGGCGCTGGCCAATCACCGCAGTTCGGTGCTCGGCGCCATTCCCGGACTGGCGCAGCCAACGCAGAAGCGGTTCGACAACCTGATCTGGCAGGCGCTACGCCAGTTTGACCCGGCCCGACCGGTGTTCATAGAGAGTGAAAGCAGGAAGGTCGGCAACGTGGCGCTGCCAGCCTCGCTGGTCGAAGCCATGCATGGCGCACCTTGTCTGAACCTGGTACTGCCCGACAGCGAGCGCGTGGCACTGCTGCTGGAAGACTATGACTTCTTTGTGCGCGACGTCGAGAGTTTCTGCGAACGGTTGCAGGTGTTGGCCACGTTTCTGGGCAAGGCCCTGGTCGACGGCTGGCAGGCGTCGGTGCGCGGTGGCGACTTTGCGCCCGTGGTGCAGGACCTGCTCACGCGGCACTATGATCCGGGCTACCTGCAATCGATGCGGCGCAACTTTCGGCATTTTGAAAATGCCAGAATCATTGAACCCAGCGACCACTCACCTCGCGCCATGGCCGTACTGGCGCAACAACTGATAGGGCAGACACCATGAAGACAGCAGCTTCCATCCTTGGCGCCGTACTACTGGCGCTGCTCGCCTACCTGAGCCTGTGGCCGGTACCGATCGAGCCGGTCAGTTGGAATGCCCCTGCAGCGCCGGGCTACAGCGGGCCGCACACACCGAACCGGCTGCTGGCCAACCTGAAGATGATTTCGCTCGGCAGTGAAGAAGGCCCGGAGCACATTGTGCTGGCCAGGGACGGCAAGCTCTACACCACGGTGGCCAGTGGCAACATCCTGCGCATGAACCCGGATGGCAGCGCCCAGGAAGTGTTTGCCAATACCGGGGGGCGCGTCTTGGGCTTTGATTTTGATGCAAGTGGCAACCTGATCGCAGCTGACGCGGTCAAGGGATTGCTGGCCATCAGCCCGGACAAGAAGATCAGCATTCTGGCTGACAAGGTTGACGGCGAAGCCATACTTTATGCCGACGCCGTCATCGTTGCCAGCACCGGCAAAATGTACGTGAGCGACGCTTCGGCTCGCTTTGCCCCCGCCAAATGGGGAGGCACCTTTGAGGCCAGCATCCTCGACATTCTGGAGCAGTCATCGACGGGCCGGATTCTGGAATACGACCCCGCAAGCAAGGTAACGCGCGTCGTGGCCAAGGGCTTCAGTTTTGCCAACGGCGTGGCACTGAGTCAGGACGAAAAGACGCTGTTCGTCAACGAAACCGGCAAATACCGCGTCTGGAAGATTTCAACACAAGCCAGCAAGCTGGATGTCGCGCAGCCGAGCAAGGAGGCCAGCGTCCTGTTTGATAATTTGCCGGGCTATCCCGACAACCTGATGCGTGGCACGGACGGCAAGATCTGGCTGGGCTTTGCCAAGCCGCGCAATCCGACCATCGACAAGCTGGCAAATCAGCCCTTCATGCGCAAGCTCACCTTGCGGCTGCCGCGTTCGATGTGGCCGATTCCCAAAGCCTATGGCCATGTGATGGCTTTCACCGAAGACGGCAAAGTGCTGGCGGACTTGCAGGACCCGAGCGGTGCCTACCCTGAGACCACCGCGGTGACGGAAACAAAAGACAGGCTTTACATCCAGAGCCTGCACGCCAAGGGCATGGGCTGGATGCAAAAATAAGAGACTTAGAGCGCTGCTGCTGGCGGCGTCCCGGACTCGTCAGCACCAGGCACGTCTGCGGCTGACTCATTGCCTGACTCGTCAGGTGCACCCTCACCGACTTTGCGCTCGGCTTTGTGCTTGAGTTTTTCCTCTTTTTTCTTCTTCTTCGCCAGTTCTTTCTGACGCTTTTCGTATCCGTAGTTGGGTGTAGCCAAGATATGCTTTCAAGTTATTGGAGACACTTTACCATTTCACACTGCAGCGCCGGCGCCGACCAGGCCTTTGCGGCCTCAGGCCAACGCTGATTCCAGCGCTTGCTGCAGGTCGGCCTGCAGATCAGCCACCGCTTCCAGACCCACTGAAAAGCGCACCAGCGTGCCTTTCTGCAAATGGGCCGGCCAGCCGCTGCGCATGGACGCCAGGTCGTAGGGAACGACCAGACTCATCGGGCCACCCCAGCTGTACCCCAGCTTGAACAGTTTGAGGGCATTGCAAAACGCATCGACCTGCGCCTGACTGCGCTGCGCTGGAAAAATCACACTGAAAAGTCCGGCTGCGCCACCGAATTCCTGCTTGCACAGCGCGCGCCAATGCGCGTGGCCGGGACAGTCGGGCAGCGCCGGATGCAGGACCTGGGCAAATTCCGGACGGGTCTGAGCCCAGATGGCCAGGCGGCGCGTCGCCTCATCGTGTGCCCGGTAGCGCAAAGCCATGCTGGGCAAGGCACGCAACACGGCTTCTGCATCGTTGGCACCCACACCCGAGCCTAGCCGCATGTGCGTCAGCTTGAGTTTCATGTGCAGTGATGCGTCGCGCGTAATGACACTGCCCATCAGCACATCGCCACCGCCGCTGGGGTATTTGGTCAGCGCGTGCACCGAGATGTCGACGCCCAGGGTCGGGCTGACACCGGGCTGCAAATCAAAGGGAGCGAAGGCCAGTCCGGCACCCCAGGTGTTGTCCAGCGCGCACAAGACACCACGCTCCTTGCAGACGCGCACCAATTGGCACAAATCAGGAAATTCCAGCGTCACCGAGCCGGCTGCTTCGAGCCAGACGAGGCGTGTTTGCGGACTGATCTTGGCTGCCAGATCCTGCGCGTCCATCGGGTCGTAATAACGATGGCTGATGCCCCAGGCCATGAGTTCACCCTGCGCCAGCACCTTGTTCGGGCCATAAGCGTTGTCCGGAATCAGCACCTCATCGCCGCTGCGCAGAAGCGACAGCGCAACGTTGGCAATGGCGGCGAGTCCGCTGGGCAGCAGCAGGCATTGCAGTCCGCCTTCCAGCGTGCAAAGGCGCTCTTCCAGCGTGTAGGTGGTGGGCGTGCCGTGCAGGCCGTAGGTGTAGGCGCTCTTGTCCTTCCAGTCAAAGTTGCGCATCGCGGCAACATTGGGAAAGATCACCGTCGAGGCCTTGAAAACGCCCGGCTGCGGCGCGGCGAACCCTTCCGGCGGGCAATAGGGATGGTGTATCAGTGTGGTGTTGAGCTCGGTCATGGTGCCTTGCGCGCTCAAACGCTCCACTTTTGCAGCAGTTGTTCTGGGCTCAGTGAATCGTAGCCTTCAAAAGGTTGATGAATCCAGGGATTGCTTGGCAGGAACTCGACCGAATAATCGGCCTGGAAACTCGACAGTGCCTTGGTCCAGAGCACCGCACTGCGCAGCTCGGTAATCGGCTTGTAGTTGGTCTTGAGTTGATTGATGACAGCCCGCAGGGTGTGCCCGGAGTCTGCCAGGTCATCCACCAGCAGCACCCGACCGGCGATCTCGCCCTTGGGGGTTGTGATGAAGCGTGCGATGTCAAGCACGCCTTGCACCGTGCCAGCGTCCGACCGATAGGAACTGGTTGACATGATGGCCAGCGGCTTGTCAAAAACCCGTGACAGGATATCCCCCGGACGCATACCGCCGCGCGCCAGACACAGAATGGTGTCGAACTGCCAACCCGACTGGTGAATCTTGATCGCCAGCTTTTCGATCAGGTTGTGATATTCGTCGTAGCTGACATACAAGTGTTTTCCGTCTTCCGTCAACATGGGTTCGCTCCTGAATCAATCAACCAGATAGGGATGGCGCAGCAGGATGGTCTGCTCACGGTCGGGGCCGGTAGAGACCATGTGGATCGGCACACCAGTCACCTGCTCGATGCGCTGCAAATAAAGCCGCGCATTGGTCGGCAACTTCTCGAACCGGGTCACGCCCACGGTACTGTCGCTCCAGCCGGCAATGGTTTCATAGACCGGCTTGCAACGCTCGATGTCGTCGGCACCCATGGGCAGAATGTCCACCAGTTCGCCGTCGAGTTCATAACCCGTGCACAACAACAGTTCAGACAAGCCGTCGAGCACGTCGAGCTTGGTAATGCACAGACCCGACAGGCCATTGACCTGGGCGCTGCGCTTGAGCAATGCCGCATCAAACCAGCCACAGCGCCTGCTGCGCCCGGTGGTCACACCTGTTTCGGCACCCACCGTGCTCATGTGGTAGCCCGGTGTGCCCGGCACTTGCCACTGCAGTTCGGTCGGAAACGGACCGCCACCGACGCGCGTGCAATAGGCTTTGGTGATGCCCAGGATGTAATGCAACAGGCCCGGGCCGATGCCGGCCCCAGCAGCGGCGTTACCCGCCACACAGTTGCTCGATGTCACGTAGGGGTAGGTACCGTGGTCAACGTCCAGCAACGTACCCTGGGCCCCTTCAAACAGCAGATTGGCGCCATTCAAGTGCGCCTCGTTGAGCTCGCGCGAGACATCGGCCATCATCGGTTTGAGAAGTTCGGCTTGCCGCATCGCCTCATCAAACACCGGCTGGAACAGCACCTTGCCATCAGCCATATAGGGCGCCAGGGTCGGACCAAAATCGAAGGCCGTTGAGCTGAGATAAGTGGTCAGTACATGGTTATGCAAATCCAGCAGTTCGCGCAGCTTCGACGCAAAGCGTTCCGGAAACTTCAGGTCCTGCACGCGCAGGGCGCGCCGTGCGATCTTGTCTTCATAGGCCGGGCCGATGCCACGTCCGGTGGTGCCGATCTTGGCATTGCCACCCTTTTCGCGCGCGGCCTCGCGGGCCACGTCGATGGCGGCGTGAAACGGCAGGATCATCGGACACAACTCACTGACACGCAGGCGCGAGCGCACTTCAACACCCGCTTTCTCCAGGCCTGCCATTTCATCAAACAGTTTGGCCACCGACAACACAACACCGTTGCCGATATAGCACTTCACGCCAGCGCGCATGATGCCGCTGGGAATCAGGTGCAAGGCGGTCTTGACGCCATTGATCACGAGCGTGTGCCCGGCATTGTGACCGCCCTGAAAACGCACCACCCCCTGTGCACTCTCGGTCAGCCAGTCCACCAGTTTTCCTTTGCCCTCGTCGCCCCATTGGGTGCCGACGACAACAACGTTACGTCCTTTTGTTGCAGTCATTTCATGGTTCTCAAACAGCTTGCACGACCCATTGCCCCGCGACCTGAATCAGTTCGCGATCGCAATGGAACTCTTCAACTTGTGCCTCATGGCCCGGTAACACGCACACCACCGTCTGGCCCTGCTCGCGCAAGGCCGCGATGGCCGCACGCAGATCAGGCAGGTCGCGCCAGGGCGCCCGTATGGCGGCGCGCAAAGGCCGCGCAGCGAGCACCGCGACCAGACTCTTGATATCCAGACTGAAACCCGCCGCCGGGCGGTTGCGGCCGAACACGGCGCCGACTTCGTCGTAACGTCCACCCCGCACCAGCGCATCGTTGGCGCCCTGGGCGTAAATGGAAAACCGGGCACCGGTGTAATAGGAATAGCCGCGCAGATCGGCCAGATCGAAACTCAGCCTGACGCCATCGAGATGATCCGCCAGCCACTTCAAATTCAGCAGGGCCTGGCGCACTGCAGGCAGCGGCGCGAGTGCTTTTTGTGCTTCGGTCAGAACTGCTTCATCGCCGTAGAGCTCGATCAAGGCAAGCAAGCCCTGACGCGAAGAAGCGGGGAAATCGCGCGTCAAAGCCCGTAACTCACTGCCATCCTTGGCAGCCAGCGCGGCGTGCACGCGCGCCAGCAAGTCACCTTCCAGCGCCACGCCTTCGAGCAAGGCTTTGACGATACGCGCATCGGCCATGTCAACGCTGGGCGCCTGCACCCTGGCTGCTCTCAGGCAGTCGAGCGCCAGTTGCAGCGCCTCCAGATCCGCCTCGAGTCCAGCGTGGCCATAGATTTCAGCGCCGAACTGCAGGGGTTCGCGTGTGGCGTGGGGACCGCCCGGACGCGTGTGCAGCACCGGACCGCAGTAACAAAGCCGGGTAACGCCCTGGCGATTGAGCAAATGGGCATCAATGCGCGCCACCTGCGGTGTGCTGTCGGCGCGCAGACCCATCATGCGCCCCGAGAGTTGATCGACCAGCTTGAAAGTTTGCAGGTCAAGTGCTTCACCGGCCCCCGTCAGCAAGGACTCCAGGTGCTCCAGCAGGGGTGGCATCACCAACTCGTAGCCATAGCCTCGTGCAATGTCGAGCAGGTCTCTGCGAAGTTCCTCGATGTGCCGGGCTTCAGAAGGCAGAACATCGGCAATGTGATCCGGCAGGACCCAGGCGGACATGTGATTTAGGCGTGCTGTTAAAACCCTGATTTTACCGGGCTAAAACGTCGAAAATCTTTACAGGAGCAGCCAAATCAATAACAGTCCGGCCGATATGCTGCACATCCCGAAAAAACGCAGCTGTCCGTCCTGCAATCGCAGCACCTGGGCAAACATGCGTCGCCAGCCGGCGGGCGACAGCATGGGAAAAAGACCCTCGATGACCAGAACCAGGGCCAGGGCCAACCAGAAAGTGTCGCTGTCCAAGGTTTATTTCTTGCCAGGAGTGGGAGTGGCCGCGACATTGCCACGGAAAACCTTGAAAAACTCGGAAGACGACGGGTCCACCACCATCACGTCGGTTTTCTTGCCAAAGCTGGCCTTGTAGGCATCCAGGCTGCGGTAAAACTGGGCAAACTGGGGATCACGCCCGAAGGCTTCGGCATAGATACGGGCTGCTTCAGCATCGCCCTCGCCCTTGATCTTTTGCGCATCGCGGTAAGCATTGGCAACGGCGACCTCGCGTTGTCGATCGGCATCGGCCCGGATTTTTTCACCTTCGGCAGCACCGGTGGAGCGCAATTCATTGGCGACGCGCTTGCGCTCGGCCTCCATGCGGCGATAAACCGATTCCGTGATGGTGTCGACGTAATCGGCGCGCGTAATGCGCACATCAACCACGTCCACGCCCCAGGGCTTGGCGCCCTTGACCTTGTCGAGCACCTCGGCCTTGACGTCGGCAGTAATAGCCTCACGCTTGGTTGACAGCAGTTCCTTGACCGTGCGCTTGTTGATCTCTTCCTGGAAGGCATTGCGCACCACCCGATTGAGCTGATTGGCACCATCGGTCTCGTTCAGACCCACATTGCGAATGTATTCAGAAGGTTCCGAAATGCGCCAGCGCACATACCAGTCAATCACGACCCGTTGCTTCTCTGCCGTCAGCATGGGTTCGGTGTCACTGGTCTCGAGCGTCAACAGGCGCTTGTCAATGTAGGACACGTTCTGAAAGGGCGGCGGCAACTTGAAGTTCAGACCGGGTTCGGTAATGACTTCCTTGATTTGTCCGAGGGCATAAACCACGCCGAACTGGCGCTGATCGACGACAAACAGCGTGGAACTGGCAAGCGCGAAGACCACCAGCAGCGAAGAAAAAATAAATCCGAGCCTGTTCATTCTGTGCTCCTAGCGTGTGTCGCGTTCACGGGTACGTGCAGCGTCGCGGACCCGTGCATCTGGCGTCGGGACCGGTGACGCTGGCGCTGCCGCCGGCAAGGCGGTTGTCGGACTGACAGCGACAGCCGAGACATCAGCGGCCTGTGCACTCATCTGCATGATCTTGTCCAGCGGCAGGTAAAGCAGGTTGGACCCCTGTTTGGAATCAACCATCACCTTGGTGACATTGCTGTAAATTTGCTGCATGGCATCGAGATACATGCGCTCGCGCGTCACCTGCGGTGCCTTCTGATACTCACCCAAAACCGACTTGAAGCGCTGCGCGTCACCTTGCGCCTGCGCCACAATCCGGGCCTTGTAGGCATCGGACTCTGCCTTCAGGCGTGACGCGGAACCGACGGCGCGCGGCACCACATCGTTGGCGTAGGCCTGCGCCTCGTTCTTGGCGCGTTCACGTTCCTGTCCGGCCTTGAGCACATCGTCGAACGCCGCCTGCACCTGCTCGGGCGGGCGCACACCGCCCTGCTGCAGATTGATGCCGACCACTTCGATACCGACCTTGTAATGATCCAGAATCTTTTGCATCAGGGTACGCACCCGTGGGGCAATCTGATCGCGCTCTTCGGACAGTGCACTGTCCATGCGCATCTTGCCAACCACTTCACGCACCGCGGTTTCGGCTGCCTGCACCACCGCTTCTCCCGGGTTCTTGCTCTCGAACAGGAAAGCTCTCGCATCGCTGAGCCGGTACTGAACGGCAAATTTGATTTCGACAATGTTTTCGTCTTCCGTCAGCATGGCGGACTCACGCAGGCCGGTGGCCTTCATGACGGTGTCGCGACCGACATCGACCGAGCGAATCTGGGTTACAAAAATCAGTTCGTGACGCTGAATTGGATACGGCAGACGCCAGTTGAAGCCGGCGCCGACCGAGGAGCGGTATTTTCCGAACTGGGTAATGACGGCCTGCTGCCCTTCCTGGACAATGAAGAAGCCGGTGCCCAGCCAGATCAGCAGCACGACACCGGCAATCAGGCCGATGCCGATGCCGGTACTTTTCATGTCCGGCTGAAAACCACCACCTGAACCACCGCCAGTGCCGCCCGCGCCACCGCGGCCGGCATTCTTCAGTCCGCCAAACAGGCCACCGAGTTTGCGGTTGAAGTCACGCCACAGTTCATCCAGATCGGGCGGGCCCTGGTTGGCTCCGCGCCGGGGTCCGCGCTCGCCGCCATTCTTGACCGGTGCAGCAGGTTCATCCGCCTTGGGCGTTTCTGCATCCGCTTTGTCACCGTCAGGCGCTTTGTCCTCACTGCGACCCCAGCGTGAATCATTGAGGTTGAACATACCCCTGACCCGACCCAGCAGTTGCGCCCAGTCCGGGCTGCGTAAATGAAGTTTCATTTCATCTTCTCTTGTGTATCGTTACCGGATTGTGCCTAAGTTCGAAGCCGAAACCATGCGCGCCAACTGCCCGCGCAAAGCCGCCACCCCCTCACCCTGTGTGGCACTCAAGAATACTCTGGGCGTCTGAATCCCGGCCAGATCAAAACTATCTTCCAGTTGCAGGGGGCGGCGCCCTATTTCAAGGGCGTCGAGTTTGTTAAATACCAGAACCTGGGGAATCCCGTCCGCGCCGATCTCGGTCAGTACACGCTGCACTTCGGCAATCTGCTCCAGAAAGTGTTCGCTGGAAGCGTCCACCACGTGCAACAGCAAGTCGGCATCGACGGCCTCCTGTAGGGTAGCCTGGAACGCATCAATCAGGCCGTGCGGCAAGTCACGAATGAAACCTACGGTATCCGACAAAGAAACAGAGCGTCCCGCCTCACCCAGATAGAGCTGGCGCGTCGTGGTATCGAGCGTCGCAAACAACTGGTCAGCTGCGTAGGCACGGGCCTTAACCAATGCATTGAAAAGCGTGGTTTTGCCGGCGTTGGTGTAGCCCACCAGGGAAATATTGAAGGCATCACGGCGCTCGCGTTGACGACGCTGCGTCTGGCGCTGCCGCTTTACCTTTTGCAGGCGCTCCTTGATCTTCTTGATGTTCTCGCCAATCATGCGCCGATCAAGTTCAATCTGGGTTTCACCCGGTCCGCCACGCATGCCAATACCGCCACTCTGGCGTTCCAGGTGCGACCAGCGTCGAACCAGGCGCGTACTGAGGTACTGCATGCGAGCCAGTTCGACCTGCAGTTTTCCCTCGTGACTGCGCGCCCTCTGGCCAAAAATTTCCAGAATCAACAGGGTGCGATCGTTCACCGGCAGTTGCAGGTGACGTTCCAGATTGCGTTGCTGCGCCGGACTCAGACTTTGATCGAACAAGACCTCAAGCACACCATGCTGGGTTGCCAGCAGCTTGATCTCATCGGCCTTGCCGCTACCGACGAACAGCGCAGCGTCGGGTGCCTTGCGCTTGCAGGTCAGGCGAGCTACCGGATTCAAACCGGCCGTCTGCGCCAGCAAGCCCAGTTCTTCGAGTTCGGCATCGAAATGCGGCAATCCAAAATCAACCCCGACCAGCAGGGTGGGAGCGCTCTGGCGATCAGGCGGCAGCTTCGTCACCCTCGCCCGTTGCGAAATTCACCGCACGGCCCGGCACAATGGTCGAGATGGCGTGCTTGTAAACCATTTGGGTGACGGTGTTGCGAAGCAACACAACGTACTGGTCAAAAGATTCAATCTGACCTTGCAGTTTGATCCCGTTGACCAAGTAAATGGAGACCGGTACATGTTCCCGACGCAGGGCGTTGAGAAAAGGGTCCTGGAGTAACTGACCTTTGTTGTTCACGATATTCTCCGTGTTCAAAAAATTGATAAGGGGCTGACGATACCACAGCGGCTCAATGTCGCTGGCGCGCGTCAAGCAGCCTTGTCGGCGTAGGGGTTGCTGGAAGTCTTGAATTCAATGCGCATCGGCGTGCCGACCAGATCAAATTCCTTGCGAAAGCGCCCTTCCAGAAAGCGCTTGTAGGCGTCGGTGACGTGCTCCAGCGAATTGCCGTGAATCACGATCACCGGTGGATTCATGCCGCCCTGATGCGCGTAACGCAGCTTGGGCCGGTACATCCCCGAGCGCTTGGGGCTCTGAAACTGCACGGCTTCAAGCAGCAGACGGGTCAGAACCGGCGTTGACATCTTGCAGTTGGCGGCCTTGAAAGCCTGCGCAATGGACACCCAGAGCGGCCCCAGACCCTGCCGCTTGGTGGCAGAAATCAGATGCATGGCAGCAAACTTCAAGAAGGGCAAGCGGGTTTCGATGGAACGTTTGACCAGTTCGCGCTGGTACTCATCGACCGCGTCCCATTTATTGACCGCCAGCACCACGGCACGGCCATTCTCCAGAATGTAGCCGGCAATATGCGCATCCTGATCGGTCACACCCTGGGTTGCATCGATCAGCAGCAACACCACATTGGCCGACTCAATGGCTTGCAAGGTCTTGACCACGGAGAATTTTTCAATCGCCTCAAACACCTTGCCGCGGCGACGCAATCCTGCGGTATCGACCAGTTCAAATTTTTGACCATTGCGCTCGAACGGAACCGAAATCGCATCGCGCGTGGTTCCCGGCAGATCGAAGGCAACCAGACGTTCCTCGCCCAGCCAGGTATTGATCAGCGTGGACTTGCCAACGTTGGGGCGCCCCGCCACCGCCAGTTTGATGACGGCGGGATCGTGTTGTTCCAGGGCTTCATCGGGGTCTTGCAGTTGCAGCGGTGCCAGTGCGAGTTCCACCATGTCATGCATGCCCTGTCCGTGCGCAGCAGAAACCGCATGCACCTCACCCAGACCCAACTCGAAAAATTCGACCAGTTGCGCACTTGCCAGCATGCCTTCAGCCTTGTTGGCCACCAGCACACAGGGCTTGCCCAGACGACGCAGGTATTTGGCAATGTCGTGATCCTGCGCCGAGATCCCTTCCCGGGCATCGACAACAAAAATGACAACGTCCGCTTCGGCTACGGCCTGGCGCGTCTGCTTGGCCATCTCCTTGAAAATGCCGCTGGCTGCGTCGGGCTCGAAACCGCCGGTATCGATCACAATGAACTCGTGCTTGCCCTGTTTGCCGTTGCCATAATGGCGGTCCCTGGTCAGGCCGGCAAAATCGGCAACGATGGCATCGCGGGACTTGGTCAAGCGGTTGAAAATCGTCGATTTACCAACATTGGGACGGCCGACGAGGGCCAGAACAGGTTTCATCAGGAACGGTCCGCGCGCCTACTCGGGCTTGAACCCAAAGATATTGCCATTGCGGGTGACAACGATCAGCGTTCCGCTGGCCAGCACCGGGCCGGCAACCAGGGCCGAACCGTCGGTAGCCATGCGCGTCAGGAGGGACCCGTCGTCGCGCGACAACCAGTGCACCAGACCACCCTCATCACCGACCACGACCGAGCGCCCTACCGCCAGTGGCGCCGTCAGAGTGCGATAGAGCAGGCGTTCGGAAACCCAGGCACGATCCCCATCACCACGGCGCCAGGCGATAACCTTGCCGTCGCTCTCCACGCCAAATACAAATTTGTCGTCGCCATGCACACCGACCGAACCGATTGCTGGCTTGCTCCAGAGCACGCTGCCGCGCGCCGTATCGACGCAGCCCACAGCAGCCTGGAACGCCCGTGCACAAACCACCCCATCATCGCGCGCGACACGCCCCACCAGGTCCACCAGCCGCTCGATATCATTGGTCCCGCGTGGGGTGGCGATGGCTGCTTCCCAACGAATCGAACCATTGCCTGGATTGAGACCAGCCAGACGCCCGCCCATGCCGGCCACCAGCGTATCCCCGACAGCCAGCAAAACGCCCGCTTGCCGCAGTACAAGGGATTCTCCCGGGCGCTGCTGGACCCAGAGCTTGCGCCCCGAACTGGCATCAAAAGCAGTGACGGAACGATCGGCCGCCAATACAAAGACACGGCCGCCAGCCACCAGTGGCGAAGTAAAACTTGGTGCCAGCAATTTTTGTCGCCAGAGCTCGCGCCCGCCATCAAGAACCAGCAGGTCGTTGGCACGCGTCACCGCAGCGGCGAATCTACCGTCGCTACCGACGCCAGCCGCAATGGGGGCGCCCACCGCTGTGCGCCATAACTCGGCACCGGTCGCTGAATCAAACGCTGCCAGCACACCTTCCGAATTGGCAACGGTCACCGTCTTGCCGCTGACTTTGGCATCCATGGCAAAGTCGACTGTGCCAAGCTTGGCCGTCCAAGCCAGGCGCACACCCAGCAGACCGGGGTTGGGTGCCAGTTCCGCCGGCTTGGGCTTCTGCGGTCCACTGGAGCAAGCGGCCAGCAATCCAAGCACAACAAAAACAAGGGCCACTCTGGTGGCGACGGTCGAACCAAAACGAAGCTTCACTTTTTCCCTTCCGTTGCCGTGGCGTCGCTACTTTGTGGATCGACGCCCAAGGAGTTCAATTTGACCTCAACCAGGCGCCGGTATTCAGCGCTTTCATCCAGGCTCTTGTAAGCCTTGCGATACTCGACCAGTGCCTCGGACTTCTTGCCCTGCAGCATCAGGATGTCACCTTTTCGATCTGCCACCAGTCCCTCGAAATTGGCCGGGAAAGAACCGCTGAGCTGCTTCAAAGCCTCATCAAAACCCTTGGACTCGGCCAGGACAGCGGCCAGACGCAACTTCGCCAGGGCCTGATAGCCCGGGTCTGAAGCATTCTCGGCGACCCAGGTCAAAGCCCCCTGGGCGCCCAGCGCATTGCCAACACTGTAGTACTGCCTGGCAACCAACAGGCCGGCTTGCTGCGCGTAAGTGGTCGAGCCGAACTTGCTCTTGATGTCACCAAAGACACGATCAATTCTTGCCGGATCAGCCGACTTCACGACTCGTTCCACCTCATCAAACATGGCAGCCGCCTGGGCCGCCTGACTGCGCTGCCAGTACTGGTAGAAGTTCCAGCTTGCGAAGGCACCGAGTATCACTATCAGGGCCCAACTGATGGCGTTGCCGTATTGTTTCCAAAAATGCTTGAGCTGATCGAGTTGCTCTTGTTCTTCGAGATCGAGTTGGTTTGCCATAGAAATTCTTTAATCAGGTGGGAGATTGTAGGGTCGGCGCCCAGGTATCGATCTCAGCCAGGGATCGGATGGCCTGCGCCACCGTGGCGTCGCGCAGCGCTTTGACCGTGACGGCATTTTGCGCCAGTTCATCGCTGCCAAAGATGAGCGCGTAACGGGCCCCGCTGGCATCGGCTTTTTTGAACTGCGACTTCATGCTGTTGGAGCCTTCGGCCAAACCGGCGTGCATCTGTACGGCAACGCCGGCAGCGCGCAAGGTCTGTATCGTCTGCATGGCAAGAGGCAAAGCGGCGGCATCGGGAATCACGGCATAAACATCGGGCGCAGGCGCGACTGGCGTCTCGCCCTGTTCCTTCAGCAATTCGAGCACGCGCTCCAGGCCCATGCCCCAGCCGACGGCCGGCGTGGCTTTGCCACCCAGCAGCTTGAACAAACCGTCGTAGCGTCCACCACCGCACAGGGTGCCTTGGGCACCCAACTCATCGGTGACAAATTCAAACACGGTATGACTGTAGTAATCCAGGCCGCGCACCAGACGCGGATTGACGCTCCATTGGACACCGCACGCCGACAGCAAAGTCTTGACCGTATCGAAGTGCTTCAGCGATTCGTCGCCAAGATAATGGAGCAACTGCGGCGCGTTTTGCACCAGCGTCTGCAAGGACGGATTCTTGGTATCCAGAATGCGCAGTGGATTGCTGTACAAACGGCGCTGCGCCTCGGCGTCGAGCTGTTCCAGGTGCGCTTCAAAATAGGCCAGCAAGGCCAGGCGATGCGCCTGCCGCTCGGAGGGAACCCCCAGACTGTTCAATTCGACGCGCACATTGCGCAGCCCCAGCGCCGCAAACAACTGATGCACCAGCAGCATCAGTTCGGCATCGACCTCGGGCCCGGCGAAGCCGAGCGCCTCGGCGCCAAGCTGATAGAACTGCCGATAGCGCCCGCGCTGCGGCCGCTCATGCCGAAACATCGGCCCCATGTAGTACAGGCGCTTGCCGCCGTCGTAGGTGAGGTTGTGCTCAATGGCAGCGCGTACCACGCCCGGGGTATTTTCGGGCCGCAGCGTCAAAGCTTCGCCGTTGAGCTTGTCGTCAAAGGAGTACATCTCCTTCTCGACGATATCGGTGGTCTCGCCGGTGCCACGCACGAACAGGGCTGTCGGTTCGACGATCGGTGTGCGGATGTTGCGATAGCCATAGAGCCCCATCAGCGTTCGCACTTTGTCTTCCAGATATTCCCAGCGCGCTGAATCAGGCGGCAGAATGTCGTTCATGCCTTTGACGGCGCTGAGCTTCTCCAGCTTCGGGCTAGTTTCTTTTTCAGTCATGGCTTGAATCAGGACGCAGCAGCCACAGGCGCGCCATAGCGCGTCGCAACATAGTTTTCGACAATTTTCTGAAACTCCTGGGCGATGGCGTCACCACGCAAGGTCAGGCGTTTCTCCCCATCGATAAAGACCGGCGCCGCCGGCGCCTCACCCGTGCCCGGCAAACTGATGCCGATGTCGGCATGTTTGCTCTCACCCGGGCCATTCACAATGCAACCCATCACGGCCACTTTCAGCTTTTCAACGCCCGGGTACTTTTCGCGCCACACTGGCATTTGCGAGCGCAGGAAATCCTCAATGCTCTTGGTCAACTCCTGAAACGTCGTGCTGGTGGTGCGACCGCAGCCGGGACACGCCGTCACGCTCGGAACAAAGGACCTGAGTTCGAGCGCCTGCAGAAGGTCGCAGGCAACAGTGACTTCCTGCGTTCTTGCTTCGCCCGGCTGGGGCGTCAGCGAAACACGAATCGTGTCGCCAATGCCTTCCTGCAGCAAAATGGCCAGGGCGGCCGCCGAAGCCACCGTTCCCTTGCTGCCCATGCCTGCTTCCGTCAGGCCCAGGTGCAAAGGGTAGTCGCAACGTCTGGCCAGTTCCCGGTAGACAGACACCAGATCCTGTACCCCGCTGACCTTGCAGGACAGAATGATCTGGTCCGGATTCATGCCGATTTCAGCAGCGCGCCGCGCCGACTCCGTGGCCGAACTGATCAGCGCCTCGTACATGATGGGTTTGAGCTGCCAGGGCGGCGTGCGCCGACTGTTCTCATCCATCAGCGCAGCCAGCAGTTCCTGGTCCAGGCTGCCCCAGTTCACACCAATGCGCACTGGCTTGTCCCAGCGCAGTGCCGCTTCGATCATGAGGGCAAATTGCCGGTCATGCTTGTCGCCCTTGCCAACGTTGCCCGGATTGATCCGGTACTTGGACAAAGCCTGCGCGCAGTCCGGAAAATCGGTCAGCAGTCGATGCCCGTTGTAATGAAAGTCGCCGATCAGCGGAACATCGATACCCATTCGGTCAAGCTGCTCGCGAACATGGGGAACCGCCGCTGCCGCCTCCGGTGTATTGACGGTCAACCGGACCATTTCGGAGCCAGCCAGCGCCAGTTCCTTGACCTGGATGGCGGTGCCGATGACATCGACCGTGTCGGTATTGGTCATCGACTGGATCCGCACCGGCGCATCACCACCAACAGTGACGCGTCGCCCAGCCCAGACTACTTGAGCCTGCCGGCTGCGACGTGCCTTGGGCGCTGCCGATGCAATGGGCACAAGCGCTTCCACTACTTCACCTCAAAACGGGCAACATTGTCTTTCGCGACGGACAACAGATCGAAAACCTGGCCGCGCACCAGTACCTGCATGGTATCGGACCGCCCGACCACCACCATGAGCGGCAAGCTGCCGGAAACACCGACGGTCTCCCCCGCTGCCATATTGCGCCGCACCTGAACCACGCCAGCAGCGTCTATGACCTCGACCCAGGCCATCGCCTGCGCCTTGAAGACGACGATGCCGCTGGTTGCGCCAGACCCTGCCACCTGGACCGGTTCTGGGGCCGTACTCGTCACGGCGCTGGCAGCCGGCGTCAAAGTCTGCGTTGCAAGCAGCGTGCTCACCTCCACCGCGGGCGCCACCGTCGGGGGCTGCGCACTGCCCTCAGGTGCTGCCGATTTTGCATCAGCAGCAACTGGCGCTTGCCGTGTAAAAGGAAAGAACAGCAGCAACAAAGCGCCGGCCAGCAGCAGGGTCACCGCTGTCACCATGGGCTTGGAAAGTTGTTCCCAAAACTGGCGCAATGAACTCCCACCAGCGGAATGGAATGGAACGTTGATGCCGGCGCCCGAATCTTTTAGTTGCGGTGCCGTCGTATGCGGCAGTTTTTCCAGTATCGGGGCCGGGGCAATTTTCAGTACCCGGCAAACACTGGCGGCCAGGGCACGCACGAAAACGGTATCAGGTAACAGGTCAAAGCGGTCGGCTTCCAGCGCTTCGAGCTTTTTTACCGGCACCTTCAGCGAAACCGCCAGTGCACCGATGTGCAGGCCTTGTGCCTCGCGCGCCTGACGCAGCATCGCACCGCTGGTCATCGGCGCGCCCGTGAGTGGACTCGGCGCTGTCGGTTCGGAGCCGGTCAACAAAGGCTCACTCATCGAAAGCTCCCCGCTGATAGGCCTCGGCCTCGCGCGATTTGGGGAAACGCTTGGTCAACTGTGCAGCCAATTGCATCATGGCGTCGCGATTTTCCATCCGCCGCTCGACCTTGACGCCAAGCCACAAAGACTCGGCATTGGCCAACTCGCTGTTATTGAGCCGCCGCACATAAAACTGCGCCCGGGCAAAATCACCGCGCTGAAAAAGCAATATAGCCAGGTTGTAGGCGGTAATCGGGTTGCCGGCATCAAATTCATAAGACTTGAAAAGGCTTTGTTCACCTTCAGCCAATTGCCCGGCTCTGACCTGGCACAGGCCCTGCGCGCGCCAGGTCTTGGCTCGCTCACCGTATTGAGGATTGGCCAGCGCCTGGGAAAACAGTTGCTGCGCCTGCGCGTACCGGGTCTGCTGACAATAGAGCCAGCCCAGGTTGTGCATGATGTTTGAATCTCGCGGGTTAAGGGTCAAGGCCCGCTTGAAGCTTTCTTCGGACAGCCGGAAGTCATTGAGTCGCATGTAAATGAGGCCACGCAGACTGTAGGCTTCGGCATAGTTGGAGTCGGCCGCCATCGACTGTTTGAGTTCATCCAGGGCAATGGCAGTCTGCCCGTTTTCAAAATAACCAAGCGCCAGTTCCAGCCTGATCCGTGCTCGCTTGCGCGCATCCGGCTCATCGGACTCTGTCACCATTTCGGCGTCACCGCCTGAGGCAGACAAGCCATCATATTTTGAAGCGCAGCCAGAAACGCCAGCCAGCCCAAGCAGCATCAGACAGGCCGCCAGCAGCCAATACCGGAGCATCAGGCCTTGTCCCGCGTTTCTATCCATGCCTCAAGTCTCCTCAACGGTCCGTTTATGCAATGCCACTGGTTTGAGCATGATCGTGCGCTGGCGCGCGATTCTCTCGCCGACACGGGTTCGGTCCATCACATCACCCGCCAGTTGCCCACAAGCAGCATCGATATCCTCGCCTCGCGTCTTGCGTATTGTCGTCACAATACCGGCATCGCTCAAAATCCGCGCGAAAATCAGGGTTTGCTGGGTCGATGACCGGGTCAAACCTGACTGCGCAAACGGGTTGAACGGAATCAGATTGAACTTGCACCAAGCGCGTGCGCCGCCATAGCCGCGCACCAGTTCGACCAATTGACGCGCATGTTCTGGCTGGTCGTTGACGCCATCAAGCATGCAATATTCGAAAGTAATGAAGTCACGCGGCGCAAACGCCAGATAGCGCTCGCACGCGGCCATCAACTCAATCAGCGGGTACTTCTTGTTCAGGGGCACCAGATTGTCGCGCAGAGCGTCGGTCGGCGCATGCAGCGAGACTGCCAGCGCCACCGGACAGTCCTGCGACAACAAATCCATCTTCGGCACGATGCCGGAGGTGGAAACAGTCACACGGCGCCGCGACAAACCATAAGCATGGTCGTCCAGCATGGTGCGCAGTGCCGGCAGCAATTCCGCATAGTTCTGCAGCGGCTCACCCATGCCCATCATCACGACATTGGAAATCACGCGCTCCTCGCGTTGCAGATGGCGGCGCAAGAAGCGCTCGGCAAACCAGAGCTGTGCAATGATTTCGCCACTCGTGAGATTGCGGCTGAACCCCTGATGCCCAGTGGAGCAGAAGCGGCAACCCATGGCGCAGCCAGCCTGCGAGGAGATGCAAAGCGTGCCTCTATCGTCTTCCGGAATGAAAACCGCCTCTACCGCGTCACCGCCGCCTACGTCAAACAGCCACTTGATAGTGCCGTCGGCCGAAATCTGCTCTGACAGGACCGCCAGCGCCTTCACCTGTGCCACCCCTTTGAGTTTCTCGCGCAGGGACTTCGCAAGATCGCTCATGGCGTCAAAATCAGCCGCTCCCTTTTGATGAATCCAGCGAAACAACTGGACCGCGCGGAAGCGCTTTTCGCCCAAGCGCTCGCAAAATCCGGTCAGACCTTCGAGATCAAAATCGAGCAGATTGATCGTCATCGGAGCGGCAAGGCGCCGCTGCGCCCCGTGTGCGCAATGACCGGCCCGATTGGCAGCAAAACGCAGCGGAGCGTGGGGACCATGTCTATTTGGAGTAGACGTTCATGCCAGGGAAGAAGAAACTTACTTCCACAGCAGCGGTTTCGGGCGCATCGGACCCATGCACTGCATTGGCATCAATGCTGTCGGCAAAACTGGCGCGAATGGTGCCCGGTGCTGCCTTCTTGGGATCCGTGGCGCCCATCAGGTCGCGATTCTTCAGTACCGCGTTCTCGCCTTCAAGCACCTGGATCATGACAGGACCGGAGATCATGAACTCAACCAGATCCTTGAAAAAAGGACGTTCCTTGTGAACCGCGTAAAACGCTTCCGCTTCACTGCGCGCCAGACGAACCATCTTGGCAGCAACGATTTTCAAACCAGCGGCCTCAAAGCGCGCGTAGATTTGACCAATCACGTTTTTTGCAACCGCATCGGGTTTGATAATGGACAGAGTGCGTTCGATAGTCATGAGTACTTCCTGAGCTGGTAATTATGGATATTCGCCCAACGGGCAAAGGGTTGGATTTTATCGTGAAAGTCAGCGGCCGCGGCCGCCGCGGCGCTGTCCACCCGCAGGCCCGCCGCCGCCACTGCGACGTTGCCCCTGATCCTGCCGCTGCCGCGTAAAACTGTCGGCGCCGATGTAGCCAAAGGCAGTCTTCATCGGGTCGGGCTGGGCTGGGCTGCCGCTGCGATCTCCCGCCTCAGCACGGTTCTTGCGACCTGCGCTATTCGCATAGCCCTGCCCGGTGTCCTGTGCGCCGCCTGTCGAGGGTCGGCGTGGGCCATTGCCCGAACTGCGCGGACCGTTGCCACGGACACCCCGACGCCGATTGCGCGGACCTGACTCGGGAGCGCCGTCCTCGCGCCTTGGCTGGGCACCGCCACCGTGGTCACCGTGCTCGCGCGAGGAACGGGATCCGGCTGCCTGCACCAGCAACTGAATGTCCGGCGCATCGAGTTCCATCCACGCGCCGCGCCGCAAGCCACGCGGCAAGACCATGGCGCCGTAACGGATGCGAATCAGGCGGCTCACCGCGTGGCCCACCGCTTCGAGCATGCGCCGGACTTCACGGTTTCGACCCTCGCTGATGGTGACGCGATACCAGCAGTTCGAGCCCTCACCACCACCCTCTTCAATCGAACCAAATTGCGCCATGCCATCATCGAGCTTGACGCCTTCGAGCAGTCTCTGCTTTTCGTCTTTGCTCAGGGATCCCAGCACCCGTACGGCGTATTCCCGCTCCAGACCGAAACGGGGGTGCATCAGATTGTTAGCCAATTGCCCTGAACTGGTGAACAGCAGCAAACCTTCGGTATTCAGATCAAGACGCCCGACCGATTGCCATTTGCCCTGAAACAACTTCGGCAAGCGGCGAAAGACGGTTGGACGGTTCTGCGGATCATCGTGCGTTACGACCTCGCCAGCCGGCTTGTGGTAGGCAATGACCCGCGCCGGTGGCGCGTCGATGCGGAACTTGATCGGCTTGCCGTTGACTTTGACGTGGTCACCAAACTGGATGCGCTGCCCGATATGAGCCGGCTCATTGTTGACCGTGATACGGCCTTCCATGATCATCTGTTCCATCTCCAGGCGCGAGCCCATCCCGGCCTGCGCCAGCACCTTGTGCAGCTTCGGTGTTTCCGCCTGCGGCGCCAACACGCGCTTTACCGGAATCGGCTCGGCACTCTCCTGATCAGCGTCGAATTGCCCGGACACCACCTCGTCAAAGCGACTCTCCGATGCCGCCGGCTGCAGCACCGGCGTTGGCGTCAACTCTGTGGCAACCGCCAGCGCTTGCGCAGACTCCTGCTCTGGCACAACGCTGGGCGGCTCCGGCTGGATCGGCGTGTCGTCAATGATTGCGCTCATGTTGGAGTTCCCGTCAAGAAAATAGGTTTGCCGTCGGCATCAACAGCTTCCGCCGGTGCCATGTCCAGTTCGGCTTGCAAATCGGACGCATGTCCGGCGAGCGCCTGCACGGCGCCAAGCTGCGCGCCGGGATTGTCCATCGGGGGGAGCTGATCCAGCGAGGCAAGTCCCAGATCATCCAGAAAGTGCCGGGTCGTGGCAAACAGGGCCGGTCGTCCAACCGTGCTGCGGTGACCAATCACCTCGATCCAGCCCCGGTCTTCAAGCTGTTTGAGCAACAGCGAATTGACCGTCACGCCTCGAATGTCCTCAATGTCGCCGCGCGTCACCGGTTGCCGGTACGCAATGATGGCCAAAGTTTCCAGTGTGGCCCGGCTGTAGCGCGGTGGCTTCTCTGGATGCAGGCGATCGAGATACTCGCGCATTTCTGGCCGGCTCTGGAAACGCCAGCCGCTTGCCAGTTCGACCAGTTCCACGCCACGCTCGGTCCAATCGTGCTGCAGTTCCAGCAACAATTCCTTGAGCGTGTCCAACGTCAGGCTGTCATTGAACAACACAGCCATCTCTGCTGCAGGCAAGGGTTGCTGCGAGCAAATCAAGGCGGTCTCTAATACGCGCTTGGCATCCGCCGTATTCATGGTCTTGCAATTTCCGGGATGAGCACCCTCAAGGTGCGAAATCAGTGTGATTCTTTGCGGCGCGGCAGGCAGATTGATGAATCTGCAGCGCCTTGCCCCCAGCTGCCCGCCGGGGTGCTGGCTTTCACGCCATTAGCCGGGATTATAACTGAGGCCCCACTGACTTAGCGCGGAAGTCAGATCGTGCGGCAACTCGGAGCAAAACACCATTTGCTGCTGTGTCACCGGGTGCGTCAGGGAAAGTCGAAAGGCATGCAAGGCCTGCCGTTGCAAACCGGCGGCAGCGGCGCCACCGTAGAGTTCATCAGCCACCAGCGGATGGCCGATGGCGGCCATGTGCACCCGAATTTGATGCGTCCGTCCCGTGTGCAGCGTGCATCGCACCAGGCAGCCCCGATCACCGTTTTGCACAAGCTCGATATCTGTGCGTGCCAGTTTGCCCGAGTTCTTGCCAAGATCGACCACCGCCATGCGCAGACGGTTGCGCGGATCCCGTCCAATGGGTTGATCGACCTGGCGGTTGGCGCTGCCAACCCATGGGTGATGGGCCAGTGCAAGGTACTGCCGGCCGACCTCGCGCGCGGCGATGGCCCGAATCAAGGCATCCATCACCAGGCGGCTGCGCGCCACCACCATCAGGCCACTGGTGTCCTTGTCCAGTCGGTGCACAATCCCGGCCCGTGGCAAATTCACTGCCTTGGGGTCGAAGGCAAGCAAGCCGTTCAGCAAGGTGCCGCTCCAGTTACCGGGTGCCGGATGGACCACCAGACCGGCCGGCTTGTTGATGATCAGCAAATGCGCATCCTGGTAAGCAATGTCCAGGCTCATGAGCTCGGGTTTGAAGGCCTGACTCTGCGGTGTCGGCCGTAGTTCGATGCTCCCCCGGTCCGCTGCCTTGATGCGGGTCGACGCCTTGCAGGCACCCGGCCGCTCCAGCGTGACAGCACCGCAATGGATCAATTGCTGCAGATAGCTGCGCGAAAACTCCGGCACCAGTTCGACCAGCGCCTGATCCAGACGCATGCCGTGCTGGGCAGGCCCGAAAACCAGTGGCCGCAATTCGAGTTCTGGTTCGGTTTCGGATCGATCCTCCAGATCCTCGCTATCATGACCGCTCGATATAATCAATCCGGAATTTTTCAAGAAAGTTGTCCTACATGCTTCGAGCCAAATTATCGGTTGTCTGCACCTGGTCGCTGGCGAGTGCCCTATTGCTGCTGACAGCGTGCTCGTCCGCCCCCCAGGACAAGGAAGCCAACTGGAGTCCCAGCAAGCTTTACACCGAGGCCAAAGATGAACTGGCTGCGGGTGGCTACGAAAAGGCGATCTCGCATCTGGAAAAGCTCGAGGGCCGCGCTGCCGGGACGCCGCTGGCGCAGCAAGCGCAGGTTGACAAGGCTTACGCCCAGTACAAATCGGGCGAAACCGCGCAAGCCGTCGCGACGCTGGATCGCTTCATGAAGCTGCACCCGGCCAGTCCGGCGCTGGATTACGCGCTCTACCTCAAAGGCCTGGTCAACTTCAATGACGATCTGGGTTTTCTCTCCTACATCGCGCGCCAGGATCTGGCGGAACGCGACCAGAAGGCCTCCAAGGAATCCTTTGAGTCATTCAAGGAACTGATCACGCGCTTTCCGGAATCGCGCTACGCCCCCGACGCCACCCTGCGCATGACCTACATTGTCAATTCGCTGGCCAGCTACGAATTGCACGTGGCTCGCTATTACCTGAGCCGCGGCGCCTACGTGGCTGCCATCAACCGGGCCCAACTGGCCATCTCCGACTACCAGGATGCACCGGCAACGGAAGAGGCTCTTTTCATCATTATCAAAGCCTACGACGCGCTCGGCATGACGCAGATGCGCGATGATGCCAGGCGCGTACTGGACAAGAACTATCCCAACTCCGAGTACCTGACCCGGGGCTTCAAGACGAATACCAATCCGTGGTGGAAGTTCTGGTGAGTTCGCTCAGAGCCTGCGCGAACTCCTGCTCCGAAGCCAATTTTTTCATCGCTGGCAGCGCTGCCAGCAGTCGCTTGCCGTAGCCCATCTGTGCCAATCGGGTGTCGCAAACGACCAGCACCCCCTGATCGGTTTCGCGCCGAATCAGGCGCCCTGCACCTTGCTTGAGGGCGACCGCTGCTTCCGGAATAAAGTAGTCGTTGAAGACACTGCGCCCATCGGCCTCAAGCCGCTTCGAGCGCGCCTCAACCAAGGGATCGTTCGGTGGCGGAAACGGCAGTTTGTCAATGACCAGCAGTTGCAAGGCATCGCCCGGCACATCAAAGCCTTCCCAGAAAGAGGCCGAAGCAACCAGTACACAACCGGCGCGCCCACCCTCGTCGCCGAGACGAAAACGCTCCATCAATTGGCGTTTGGACTGCTGCCCCTGAACCAGTATCTCCAGCGAGTTTGCCGTCGCGAATTGCCGCTGCAGCGCTTCGCTGACGGTGCGCAGAGCGCGCAGCGTGGTTGTAAGTACCAGGGTGCGTCCGCCAATCGTCGCAGCGGCTTTCGCTACAAATTCGGCCACCTGCAAGCTGTGCTCCAGTGCGCCCGGTCTGGACAGATGCAAGGGCACATACACGGCAGCCTGCCTGGCGTAATCAAACGGACTTTGCACTTTCAGTATTTCGGCCTCTGTCAAACCACAGGACTCGGTAAACCATTTCAGGCGCGCATCTTCTCCCAGGGTTGCCGAAGTAAAGATCCAGGAGCGCTGCGACCCGGGCTCACTGCTTGAACTCAACAGACGTGTCCGAACCGTCTGGGCAATGTCCAGCGGCGACTCAACGAGAATCAGTTGCGCGCCGACATCGAGCCAGCGCACCGACTCTTCTGCACAAACCGCACCAAAGAAATCGATACGCTCAGCAAAGCCGCTGGCGCGTTCGCACAAACGAGCCAGCTCGGGTTCTGCCTCGCCAACCGCGCTGAGTGCTTCAATGGCCTGGCTACAGGACGTCTTCACTGCAGCCAGCCCATCTTGCCACTGTGCCTCATCCAGTAACTCCGGTGCAAGGTCAACCCAGCGCAGCTTGCTGCCCGACAATGGTTTTCCAGCAACCAGACGCAAGTCGCGTGCGGCGCGCTCGACCGCACCGGCGATCGTCTGCCAGTCTGCCAGTCCACGCGCATGCTGCAAACCGCTGGCCAGCAGGTCGCGTGCAAAGTCGAGCAACTGCCCGGTACTCAACTGCTTGCCAAGGAACTGGACGCCAGTCTCATTGAGTTGATGCGCTTCGTCGAAGACCACCGTGCGCACCGTTGGCAGCAATTCAGCCATGCCGGACTCCCGAACCGCCAGATCGGCAAAGAACAGGTGATGGTTGACAACCACCACATCAGCAGCCAGTGCTTCGCGTCGGGCCTGATTCACATGGCAGGCGCGAAACTGCGGACACTGCGCCCCCAGGCAGTTGTCCCGCGTTGACGTCACCAGGGCAATCAGGGGAGATCGCTCATCGAGCCCCGGCAGTTCGGCCAGGTCGCCGGTGCCGGTCAGCAGTGCCCAGCTCTCGATCTTGGACAGCGTTCGCAGCGCGCCGTGCGCAGCGACATGGTGCTGTTGCCTTGCCACCTGCAGCCGCTGCAGACACAGATAGCTGCCGCGCCCTTTGAGCAAGGCGCTGCGCAGCGGCAGGCCCAGTGCTTTGATCAAGAGGGGAAGGTCGCGACCGAACAGTTGATCCTGCAAGGTCTTGGTTGCCGTGGAGAGCAGGACCCGGGTGCCGCTGAGCAGCACGGGCACCAGGTAGGCAAACGTCTTTCCAATGCCCGTGCCAGCCTCGACCACCAGCACACCACCGTCGTCGATGGTGCGGGCGATCGACCCTGCCATCTCGGTTTGTCCGTCTCTGGACTTGAACGCTTCGACCGTGCGCGACAACAAACCACCCGGCGCGAAAACCTCGCGCGCACGACCTTCCAGACTCATTCGTCAGGCAGGCTCGTCGGGATTCAGCTGCCGCTCGATCCGCGCTATTTCATCGCGCAGGCTCAAACGTTTCTTCTTGAGTCGGCGCATCAGAAGTTCATCCAGCGGCACTTCGCCACTGGCGCGGTCTATCATGGCATCAAGATCTCCATGCTCAATACGCAAGTCGATCAGCCGACGTTCGGGAGAATGCAGGTTAGAGTCCACGGCTTCAGTAGTTAAAAATGATCGAGGTAATTGATCGGGATTTGTTCTTGTGTAGGTCGATAATACGACTAAATCGAATTGACAATTTATAGGTATCTTCCCTCTTCACGACCGTCTATGTCCAAAGGTTACCGACTCACCGCCTCCACAGGCATCCACAAGGGTGACCGCGAGTACCAGCAGGATCAGGTGATTCTGCTGAGCCACAAGCGTGTCGCTGGCTGCCTGCTGGCCGTGGTTGCCGATGGCATGGGTGGACGCAGTGGTGGTCGCAAGGCTTCCGATCAGGTGATGATGACTGCCAAGCAGCTGTTTGAGCGGTACGCGCCCGCCCTGGATGATGCACCGGCAACCCTGCTGCAGTTGGTAAGGGAGGCCCACACCGTCATCAAGTTGACCGCCATCTCCTCCGAAGAAGAACCGCACAGCACGCTGGCAGCCTTTTTGATCAATCCGGGCGGCGACTGCTACTGGGCGTACTCGGGTGACTCACGCATCTACCATTTCCAGGGCAGCAAATTGGTCAAACGCTCGACCGACCATTCCTATGTTCAGACCCTGGTTGACAAAGGCGAACTGACCGAAGAAGAAGCGAACAATCATCCCAAGTCGAATATCCTGGTCGGCTGTCTTGGAACTGAAAAAGAGCCTCCCGCAGGTGTCCATTTCATCCCCCAATTGCGCGCCGGCGATGTCCTGATGGCCTGCAGTGACGGCGTCTGGCATTACTTCAGCAACGCCGAGATTGGATCCGTGCTGGCAAGTCTGTCGCCGCGCGAAGCAACCGAATTCCTGATTGAAAAAGCCCGGTCCCGCGGCCGCGGTGGCGGTGACAATCTGTCACTGGTCATCGTCAAGCTCGAACCGCTGGATTCTTGAGCGTCAAGTTGGTGTCGACCTGGCGTCGCTGCAGTGCCAGGAATTCGCCCGACTGCATTTCATGCAGACGCGAAACTGTGCGGACAAACTCGTGCGCCAGCGGACCGGCAGTGTAAAGCTCGTTTGCGGGCACCGCCGCTGACATGATCAGTTTGACGTGACGGTCGTACAGTACATCGACCAGCAAAGTAAAGCGACGCGCCTCGGAGCCCATCTGTGCCGACATGCGGGGCACTTCACTGAGCAGCAGGGTGTCAAACTGGCCAGCCAATTCAAGATAGTCGTTCTGTGACCGGGCGCCGCCGCACAGGGTCCTGAAGTCAAACCATACGACAGAACCGGCCCGGCGCAAGGCCAGCAGCGCACGCCCTTCAATCAACAATAGCGGGTCCTCATCGACGCTGTCCGCCAAGCGGTCAAAGGTGCTGGTGAGCGCCGCCTGAGCCTGCACGTTGTGTGGGCAATGGTAATGCTGCACCTGGGTCAAGCTGTGGTCGCGGTAGTCGGTGCCGTTGTCGACGTTGATCACTTCCATATGCTCTTTGAGCAGTGCAATCGCCGGAAGAATCCGGTCGCGGTGCAAGCCATCCGGATAGAGTTCGTCGGGCTTGCAATTCGATGTCGTGACCAGACCCACGCCGTTGCTGAACAGCGCGCGCAGCAGGCGATGCAGGATCAGGGCGTCGGTGATATCGGCCACATGAAATTCATCGAAACAGATCAAGCGGTGCTTTTTCGCAATTTTTCGGGCCAACAGGTCCAGCGGATCCGCCGTGCCTTGCAGCGCCACCAGTTCGCGATGCACCTCGCGCATGAACTCGTGAAAATGCAGGCGCGTCTTGCGCTTGAGTGGAACCGCTGCGAAAAAACAGTCCATCAGAAAGCTTTTTCCCCGCCCGACCCCGCCGTACATGTAAACCCCACGTGGAATGTCGGGTCGGTTGATCAGTTTCTTCAGGGCACTGGAACGTTTGCTCTTGTACGAAGCCCAGGCAAGAGCGCAGCGCTGTAGCGCTTCAACCGCGTGCAACTGCGCCGGGTCGGCCTGGTAGCCGCGCGCGGCCAGTTGCGCCTGGTAAGCCTGCTTGACGCTCACAGCGAATCAGAAATTGAGGGTGCGTTTTTCCACCGCCAGCGCCGCTTCCTTGGTCGCTTCGCTGAGTGAGGGATGAGCATGGCAGATGCGCGCAATGTCTTCGCTGCTGGCCCTGAATTCCATGGCCATCACACACTCGGCAATCAGTTCGCTGGCCATGGGGCCAACGATATGCACACCCAGAATCTCGTCCGTGCTTGCATCAGCCAGCATCTTGACCATGCCGGTGGTGTCGCCCAGCGCGCGTGCCCGGCCGTTGGCCAGGAAGGGGAAGGTTCCGGCCTTGTAGGCGCGCCCGGCGGCCTTGAGTTGCGCCTCGGTCTGCCCGACCCAGGCAATCTCGGGACTGGTATAGATCACCCAGGGGATGGTGTTGAAGTTGACGTGTCCATGCTGTCCCGCGATACGCTCGGCTACCGCCACGCCCTCCTCCTCGGCCTTGTGTGCCAGCATCGGGCCGCGCACCACGTCACCCACCGCCCAGACGTTGGGCAGGTTGGTCCTGCACTCACCATCGACGACGATGGCGCCACGCTCGTCAAGCATCAGACCTACCGCTTCGGTGTTCAGGCCAACGGTATTGGGCGTACGGCCAATCGACACAATCAGCTTGTCCACCTCCAGCAATTGGGCCTCGCCCTTGGCATTGGTCCAGCCCACGCTCACAGCCTTCTTGCCGACCTTGATCGCACCGACAGTCACGCCGAGTTCGATCTTGAGTCCTTGCTTGACGAAAGCCTTGTGCGCTTCCTTCGCGATCTGCTGGTCGACAGCACCCAGAAACTCCGGCAGTGCTTCCAGAATCGTCACATCCGAGCCGAGTCGCCGCCAGACCGAACCCATCTCCAGGCCAATCACACCCGAGCCAATCAAGGCAAGTTTTTTCGGCACAGTGACGATGCGCAAGGCACCATCGTTCGAGAGCACCATCTGCTCGTCAAACGGCGTGCCGGGCAAGGCGCGCGCGGACGAGCCGGTCGCAACGACGATTCTCTTGCCGACCAGGGTTCCTTCAGCCGTGCCGCTAACCTTGATCTCGTAAGCACCGTCAGCCGCTTTGACAAAAGAGCCACGACCATGAAAAAAGCTGACCTTGTTCTTTTTGAACAGATACAGAATTCCATCGTTGTTCTGCTTGACCACCGCATCCTTGCGCGCCACCATCTTGCCTGCGTCCAGACTCAGACCCGTCACGCCAATACCGTGTTCGGAAAAGTGGTGTGCGGCCTGGTCAAAGTGCTCGGACGATTGCAGCAAAGCCTTGCTCGGAATGCAACCGACGTTGGTGCAGGTGCCGCCCAGCGCTGGTCCGCCCTGCTTGTTTTTCCACTCATCAACGCAGGCCACGCTCATGCCCAGTTGCGCTGCACGGATCGCAGCGATATAGCCACCAGGGCCACCGCCGATGACGATGACATCAAATTGTTTGTTCATAGTATTGAGAGAGTTCCGAGATTCGTCAAACCGCTTTGACAAGATTGCCTGATGCCGATGGCGCCGCAGTGGATGACTCCGCGAATGTCCCCCGGCCTGCGGCCTCCTCCTTGATTTGGCAAAACCCCAAGTCCACGCTGCGCCACCCACTACCGCATCCTCCTCGACGAGTGGCAGTGGTTCGCGCAGGAATAGCCAACCTGGCTCGAAGGATCAGGCTGTTGGGGCGCTCAGCGCAGCGGCATAAAGGAGGAGGCCGAAGGCCGGGGGACAGCCGCGGAGCTGAGTGCCCCGGCGGCCGGATCCACCCGGCAAGCTCAAATGACTCAGGATTGTCATCATTTCAGGCGATGTCAGTAGGGCTTAAATGTCAAACAACAACCGCGCCGGATCTTCCAGCGCTTCTTTCATGGCCACCAAACCCAGCACCGCTTCGCGGCCGTCGATGATGCGGTGGTCGTAGCTCATGGCCAGATAGTTGATGGGGCGCACCACAACCTGACCGTTTTCCACTACCGCACGGTCCTTGGTTGCGTGCACACCCAGGATGGCCGATTGCGGCGGGTTGATGATGGGTGTGGACAGCATGGAACCAAAAGTGCCTCCATTGCTGATGGAGAAGGTGCCGCCCGTCATCTCCTCGATGCCGAGTTTGCCGTCACGCGCCTTGGCACCGTACTCGGCGATCTTTTTCTCGATGTCGGCAAAACTCATCTGGTCCGCGTTGCGCAGAATCGGCACCACCAGACCGCGCGGCGAACCCACGGCAATGCCGATGTCAAAGTAGCCGTGGTAGACGATGTCGTTACCGTCCACCGAGGCGTTGAGCATGGGGAACTTCTTCAGGGCATGCACGGCCGCCTTCACAAAAAAGCTCATGAAGCCGATCTTGACGCCGTGCTCCTTCTCGAACTTCTCCTGGAAGCGTTTGCGCATCTCCATCACCGGCGCCATGTTGACTTCGTTGAAAGTCGTCAGGATGGCGTTGGTCGACTGCGATTGCAGCAGCCGTTCGGCGACGCGTGCCCGCAGACGGCTCATGGGAACGCGCTGCTCCGGCCGCTCACCAAGGAAAGGTGCAGGCACCGCCACCTGCGGCAGGAAACTTGCAGCGGGCCTGGCAGGCAGCGTTGGTGCCGCCACGGCCTTGGGCGCAGAGGCAGACGCCACTGCGGCCAACACATCGCCCTTGGTCACACGACCGTCCTTGCCGCTGCCAGCAACGGATCCGGCAGCAAGCTGCTTGTCGGCCATCAGCTTGGCAGCAGCCGGCATTGCAACGCCGGCCATGGAAGTGCTCGCCACTGCGGCCACAGTGGCGGCGGAGGCAGCAGGCGCTGCGACGCTTGCTGGCTGCGTCGCAGCCGCACTGGCCTTGCCCTCGGTGTCGATGCGTGCGATCAGCTGTTCTGCCGCAACCGTCTCACCGTCAGCTGCCACCAGTTCGACCAGTACGCCAGCGGCCGGGGCTGGCACTTCCAGCACCACCTTGTCGGTCTCGACGTCGATCAAAATCTCATCGATCGCGACCGCATCACCAACCTTTTTCTTCCACTGCAGCAGCGTGGCTTCAGCCACCGATTCGGACAACTGCGGGACTTTCACTTCTACGATAGCCATGTCATTTACCTCTTCTTATTTGGTCAGGACGGCGCCCTTGAGCTTGCCGAAGGCACCTTCAACCAGCGTCTTTTGCTGTTCTTGGTGCAAATGCGAATAACCGACCGCCGGTGAGGCGGAGGCAGCGCGACCGGAGTAGCCCAGCTTCTGCCCGTCAGCCATGTTTTCCAGGATGTAGTGCTGCACAAAGAACCAGGCACCCTGGTTTTGCGGCTCGTCCTGGCACCAGACCAGTTCCGCGGCGTTGGGATACTTCTTGAGTTCGGCAGCGAAGGCTTTGTGCGGAAACGGGTAGAGCTGCTCGACCCGCAGGATCGCCACGTCATCCATGACCTTCTCTTCGCGTTTCTTGACCAGATCGTAGTAAACCTTGCCGGAACAGGCCACCACGCGCTTGACCTTGTCCGCCTTTCTGATGACCTCGTCCTTGTTCTCAGGAATCACTGTCTGAAAACAACCCTTGGTGAATTCCGAAAGCGGTGATGCAGCGTCCTTCGCCCGCAGCAGCGACTTGGGCGTCAGGATGATGAGCGGCTTGCGCAGGTTGCGCACCATCTGGCGGCGCAGGATGTGGAAGATCTGACTGGCGGTTGTGGGTTGTACCACCTGCATATTGGTGTCTGCGCTGAGTTGCATGAAGCGCTCCAGGCGCGCCGAACTGTGTTCCGGGCCCTGCCCCTCGTAGCCGTGCGGCAGCATCAGCGTGATGCCGTTGACGCGACCCCACTTGACCTCGCCCGAGGCGATGAACTGGTCAATCACCACTTGGGCACCGTTGGCAAAGTCGCCAAATTGCGCTTCCCAGATCACCAGCGTGCTCGGGTCGTTCGATGCATAACCATACTCAAAACCGAGTACCGCTTCTTCCGAGAGAATCGAGTCAATCACGACAAAGGGCGCCTGGCCATCGGCCACGTTCTGCAGTGGCGTGTAGGTTCCTTCGTCAAATTTTTCACGGTTCTGGTCATGAATGACGGCGTGCCTGTGGGTAAAGGTGCCGCGTCCGCAGTCCTCACCACTCAAGCGCACCGGGTAACCACCGGCAACCAGGGACGCGAACGCCATGTGTTCACCCATGCCCCAATCGACCGGAATCTCACCGCGCCCCATGGCAGCGCGGTCAGCGTAGACCTTCTTCACCAATTGATGGGGCGTAATGGAGGGCGGCAACGTCGTGAGCCGCTCGGCCAGCCGCTTCCACTCGGCCGGCGGCAGCGCCGTGTCACCAGCGTCGGTCCACTTCTTGCCGATGTAGGGGGTCCAGTCGACGGCGTACTTGCTCTTGAAATTGGTCAGTACCGGATTGAAGGTGTTCTTGCCCGCGTCCAGCGCAGCGCGCGTCGCCTTCACCATGTCCTCGCCCAGCGTTGCTCCCAGGCCCTGCGCTGCGAGCCGCTCGGCGTACAACTTGCGCGTGCCCGGGTGCTGGGCGATTTTTTTGTACATCAGCGGCTGGGTCAATGCCGGCGTGTCCTGCTCGTTGTGGCCGAGTTTGCGAAAGCACACGATGTCCACCACCACGTCTTTTTGAAACTCCATTCGGTATTGCAGCGCAATTTGCGTTGCCAGCACCACCGCCTCCGGGTCGTCGCCGTTGACGTGCAGCACCGGTGCCTTGATCATTTTGACAATGTCAGAGCAATAGATCGACGAGCGGGTATCGCGCGGATCACTGGTGGTAAAGCCGATCTGGTTGTTGATCACGATATGCACCGTGCCGCCCGTGCAGTAGCCCCGTGTTTCGGCCAGCGCCAGGGTCTCCATCACCACGCCCTGCCCGGCAAAAGCCGCATCGCCGTGCACCAAAATCGGCAGCACCTGCAAGCCCCTGGGGTCGGAGCGACGGTCCATGCGTGCGCGCACCGAGCCCTCCACCACAGGATTGACGATTTCAAGATGCGAGGGATTGAAGGCCAGCGACAGGTGCACCGGCCCACCGGGTGTAGCCACGTCGGAACTGAAGCCCTGATGGTATTTGACGTCACCGCTGGACAAGTCTTCTGGCGCTGTGTGGTCAAATTCGGCAAACAAATCTGCCGGCATCTTGCCCAGTGAGTTGACCAGCACATTCAGGCGCCCGCGGTGCGCCATGCCAATCACGATTTCCTGCAGGCCGACGGCACCGCCGCCCTGAATCAGTTCGTCCATCGAAGCGATGAAGCTTTCGCCACCTTCCAGAGAGAAGCGCTTCTGTCCAACGTACTTGGTATGAAGAAAGCGCTCCAGCCCCTCGGCCGCCGTCAGACGATCCAGAATGTGCCTCTTCTTTTCCGGCGTGAAATCAGGCTGCGAGCGAATGCTCTCGAGCTTTTGCTGCCACCAGCGTTTCTGATTCTGGTCGGTGATGTACATGTACTCGGCACCAATGGTGCCGCAGTAGGTCTGGCGCAGCGCGTTCATCATCTCGCGCAGGCTCATCGTATCTTTGCCGAAGAAGGTGTTGCTGGTGTTGAACACCGCTTCCTGATCAGCATCACTGAACCCGTAGAACGCGGGATCGAGTTCAGGAATCTTGTCGCGCTCGGTGCGCTTCAAGGGGTCCAGATCGGCCCAGCGTGCACCCACCGTACGGTAGGCTGCAATCAGTTGCTGGGCTGCGGTTCTCTTGCGCCCCATCTCGGCGTCACTGCTGGCCAGCACGACCCGGGTTCCGCCGTGCTTGGCGCGATCTGCAAAAGCGCTGATCACCGGAAGGTGGGGCACGTCCTTGCTGTTGCTGCCATCGAGGGCCGGAACATGCTGCAAGGCATCAAAATAGTCACGCCAGGAATCCGGTACGCTGCCTGGGTTGGCCAGATAGTTCTCGTACATTTCCTCGACGTAGGGGGCGTTGCCGCCAAACAGATGGGTGTTGGCCCGATAGGCCTGATAAACCGACGAAGTCGGCCCTGTCCCTTGGGACCTGGTCTCAATCATTTTCCGCTGACCTCCGTTTCCCTGCAGGAAACATTAGCTGGTTAAAGCTGCTTGTTGGATAACCTTCCGTGTTCCGGCTGCACCGGTCAACGGACGCGAAGCTGGCCCCTATCCGGGACTAGCTAGGTGCGCGATTCTGCCACCAAAAGAGAAACCAGGTGTGCCATCGGTACTTTAGGGCGAAGCGGCCTTGCACAACGGCAATTTATGAGCGATCACCAGGCCCACGACATTCAGGTGGCTCACCATAACCTGCAGAGCGCACCTGCTGCTCCAGCGACAGCTCCACCTGGAACCAGAGGCATGAATTGTTCTCGTAGCGGTAGTTCCACACCACTCCACGCTGACGTCCGAGCAACTGCACATCGCTTGGTCTGCCAAGCAGCTGGCGCACCTGCGTCTGCGTCATGTCCGGGTCGATGAGACTGAAGTTCTGCTCGGTCAGAACCTGCTCGCTGCGGGTGACTTTGCCGTTGCCGTCGAGATAGACAAACCACGTGTGTCTGCCAAAAGGTCCGCGCGGAAACTCAAGCCGGGTGCCCTGGCTCAACCGGCTCTCCATGTCAGGCTTGCCCATACGCAGGAGCACCTCATCACGACTCATGCCGATCACCGCGTCGGGTGGCGCGTAGCCGCTGCAGGCGGCCAGCAGCAGGCATGGCAGCAACCAGGTTCTGGTTAAGAGTCGGTCAAGCATGCCGCATTGTCCTCCGTCCCGCAAGGCAGACTTCCAACAGCCCGTTTCGAGTTGGTGACAGAGCTAAAGATCTGTCCCGCAAGGTCTCAGGACATCAAATCCCGGATCTGCTGCAGCGCCGCCGGATCGTCCATGGTCGTCAGGTCACCAGGGTCGCGGCCTTCGCAGACGGCCTGCACCGCACGACGCAGCAGTTTGCCGCTGCGGGTTTTTGGCAGCACGGTGACAAAGCGCACGCGGGCCGGCCGCGCCACGGCGCCCAGATCGTTGTCGACCAGTTTCATGATCTCGCCTTCGAGTTTCAGGCGCGCGTTTTCGTCGCTGAGCAAGCTGGCGTCCTTGGCCACGGCAAACGCCATCGCCACCTGGCCCTTGAGCTGATCGGCCACGCCCACCACCGCCACTTCGGCCACGTTGGGGTGTGCCGAGATGCTCTCCTCGATCTCGCGCGTGCCCAGGCGGTGCCCGGCCACATTGATCACGTCGTCGGTGCGACCCAGAATGAAGAAATAACCATCCGCATCCCGAATGCCCCAGTCAAAGGTGCTGTACACGAGTCGCCCCGGCACCGTCTTCCAGTAGGTGCTGACAAAGCGCGCATCGTCGCCCCACACCGTCTGCATGCAGCCCGGGGGCAGCGGCCCTTCGATGGCGACCACACCCTTTTGATTGGGCTCGGTCAGCTCGGCGCCGGTCTGATCATCCAGCAGCTTCACGTCGTAGCCGTAAACCGCCTTGCCGGGTGAGCCAAACTTGCTCTGCGCCTTTTCGACACCGTTGCACAGCGAGAGAATCGGCCAGCCGGTCTCGGTCTGCCAGTAGTTGTCGATGATGGGTTTGCCCAGCCCCTGGCTGATCCACTGCGCGGTGGGCTCGTCCAGCGGTTCGCCGGCCAGAAAGAGCGCGCGCAGGCTCGACAGATCGTACTTCTTCAAAAGGGCCGGGTCCTGCTTCTTGAGCACACGCACCGCCGTCGGTGCGCTGAACATCACCGTCACCTTGTACTTCTCGACCAGACTCCACCAGATGCCGCCGTCGGGCCGGGTCGGCAGACCCTCGTACATGATGGTTGCCATGCCGGCAATCAGCGGCCCGTAGATGATGTAGCTGTGACCCACCACCCAGCCGATGTCGCTGGTGGAGAAATAGGTCTCGCCGGCATTGCCGCAGTAAATGTGCTTCATGCTTGCGGCCAGCGCCACGGCATAGCCACCGGTATCGCGTTGCACGCCCTTGGGTTTGCCGGTGGTGCCGCTGGTGTAGAGCGTGTAGCTGATGTGCGTGGCATCGACCCACTCGCAATCCACCACCGTGTCGAGGTGCTTTTGCCGCATCGGCCCCCACAGATGGTCGCGCCCCGCCACCAGTTCCATGGCCACGAGTTGGCGGTCCACCAGCAGCACCGCTGCCGGCTTGTGACTTGACAGGCGAATCGCCTCGTCCAGCAAGGGCTTGTAGGCCACTGCCTTGCCACCGCGCGAGCCGGCATCGGCACTGACGACCACCTTGGGAGAGGCGTCTTCTATGCGCGAGGCCAGGGACCCCGAGGCAAAGCCGCCAAACACCACCGAGTGAATGGCCCCGATGCGGGCACAGGCCAGCATGGCGAAAGCCGCTTCGGCAATCATGGGCATATAGATCAGGACACGGTCGCCTTTTTGCACACCCAGGTCTTTCAGCACCGCGGCCATGCGCTGCACCTCGGCATGCAGTTCGCGGAAGGTGTACACCTTCTCGACATCAGTCTCGGTGGAAACAAAGATCAGCGCCGCCTGATCCGCCCTGTCCTTGAGGTGCCGGTCAATCGCGTTGTGGCACAGGTTGGTTGTGCCGCCAACAAACCACTTGGCAAAAGGCGGGTTGCTGTAGTCGCAAATCTGTTGCGGCGGGGTCTTCCAGTCCACCAGTTTGGCCTGTTCAGACCAGAAAGCGTCACGGTCTGTCAGGGAGCGGCGATGGAAATCAGCATAGTTTGTCATTGTGTGTCTCCGGCGGGTCAAAATCTGAATTCATAATTATGGGCACTCAACTTGCTCCAAACTGACTCCCGGGTGCCCAACAAGCCCGCACCGCCATCGATCTGGCAGAGTCCGTGACGCAGCAGACAGACGGCACGCCTGCCCTGCGGCACAATCGCTGCATGAAATTTACCCGCACGCACGCGCTTTGGGCCGCCGGACTGGGGCTCTGCGCCATCGCCGCGCTTTTCTTCAGCAGCCGCGGCACGCCGGTTGAGGTGGCTTTGGTGACGCAGGGCAAGATGCTGCAGTCGGTGGTGACCAGCGGCCGCATCGTCGATCTGGCGCGCACCGAAGTGTCGAGCCAGAACATGGCACGCATCGAGAGCATCGCAGTGCGCGAAGGCGACCAGGTGCAGGCTGGCCAGGTGCTGGTGCGTCTGCGCGACGACGAAGCGCAGGCGGCACTGGTGCAGGCTCGCGCCGCCGTGCTGGAGGCGCAGGGACGCTTGCGCCAGATACATACTGTCAGCGATCCGGTCAGCATGCAGGTATTGGCCCAGGCCAAAGCTGCAGACCTGCAGGCACAGCAGGAACGGGTCCGCGCCCGGGATTTGCTGCGCCAGGGCTTTGTCTCGCAGTCGCGTCTGGACGAAGCCGAGCGCGCCGCCAATGCCAGTCAGGCCGCGATGCTCGCAGCCAGTATTCAGGCCAAAGGCAATCAGAGTGGTGGCGTTGAACTGGCGCTGGCGCAAGCCAGGCTGGACCAGGCGCTAGCGCAGCAACAAGCCGCCTCGGCGCGGCTCGACCAACTCAGCCTGCGCGCACCCGCTGCCGCCACGGTGATCGTCCGCAGCGCCGACCCGGGCGACACGGCGCAAGCCGGCAAATCGATTCTGACGCTGGTCGGCGGCGGCGAAACCCGCATCCAGGCCAGTGTGGATGAGAAGAACCTGAAGTACCTGCAACTGGGCCAGATGGCCAGCGCCAACGCCGATGCCTATCCGCAGCGCCCCTTCACGGCCAAGCTCATCTACATTGCACCAGCCGTTGACGCGCAACGCGGCACCGTCGAGTTGAAGCTGCGCGTCGAGCCCCGCGTGGACTTCCTGCGCCCCGACATGACCGTGTCGGTAGAAATCGTGACGGCCCAGGTGGCGGATGCCCTGATGCTGCCAACGGACGCCGTGCGGCGCGATGCCAACGGCGCCAGTTTTGTCTGGGTGAACCGGGACGGCCGCTCCAGAGCCGTGCCCGTGCAGACCGGTCTGCAGGGAATCGGCAGCACACAGATTGTCAAGGGACTGGCCAAGGGTGACCGCGCGATCCTGCCCGGCAGCACGCTGGCCGAGGGCGACAAAGTGCGCGAACAAAGCGCCCGCGCCGCGCCTGGCAACGTGCCGGCGATGCCCGGCTTTACCAGCTGACAGCCAGCCAAACCGATGCGACTCCCGTTTGCCTGGATGGTCTGTCTGCGCTACCTGCGCGAAGGCCGCATGCAGACGCTGCTGATTCTGGCCGGCGTCACAGCGGGCGTGGCGGTCATCATCTTTCTGACCACACTGATCAGCCAGTTGCAGGCCTCCATCATCGACAAGACGCTGGGCAGCCAGGCGCACATTGTCATGAAGCCGCCGCGCGCGGTGAACCAGCCCAGCCTGCCCGGCAGCAGCACCGCCGCCATCGTGCAACCCAGGGCACAGCGTCTGCGCTCGATTGACCAATGGGAATCGGTGGCGCGCCTGGCAGCGCAGACCCGCGGCGTGCAGGCGGTGTCTCCCCTGCTCTCAGGCGCCGGCTTTGCCGCGCGGGCGGAAGCAAACCAGCCGATCTCGCTGCTGGGCGTGGATCCGCAGGCCTACCAGCGCATCGTGCGCATGGACAGGTACCTCACGCTGGGCCGCTTTGACGTGAGTGGCGCCAACACCGTGATCGGCGTCGAGCTGGCCAAGGATCTGGGCGTGGCGGTGGGCGACAAGATCCGCGTCATCACCATGGAAGGCCGCAACGACCTGCTCACCATCGCCGGCATCTTTGACATCGGCAACCGCGACCTGAACCGGCGCTGGGTTTACAGCAGTATCAAGATGGCGCAGTCGCTGCTGGACCTGCCTGGCGGCATCACCGAAATTGATTTGCGCGTGGCCGACCTGTTTCAGGCCGAGCGCACCGCGCTGGAGTTGCAGGCGCAAACCGGCCTCACCGTGGACAGCTGGATGCAGACCAACGCGCAGCTGCTGACGGCCCTGAAAAGCCAGAGTATGTCGAACAACCTGATCCGGTTCTTTGTAGTGCTGATTGTGGCGGTCGGCATAGCCAGCGTGCTGGTGGTGTCTGTCGTGCAAAAGCAGAAAGAGATCGGCATCCTGCGCGCCATGGGTGCCACGCCGCGGCGCGTCATGTCGGTCTTTCTGCTGCAAGGCGGCTTCTACGGCCTGCTGGGTTCAGCCTTGGGCTCAGCCCTGTCGCTGGCCTTGCTGAATTTCTTTTCCAGCTTTTCGCGCAACGCCGACGGCACGCTGCTGATCAGCCCGGACATCGAACCCTCGGTGGTGGCCTGGGCCTGCGCGCTGGCGCTGGTGGTCGGCCTGCTGGCCGCCGCCCTGCCGGCGCGGCGCGCCGCCAGCATGGACCCGGTGCAGGCGATCCGTGCCTGAGACAGAAGGAAAAATGAGCGCCATCGTCGAACTGCAAGGTATACGCAAGAGCTACGGGCTGGGCACGCCAGTGGTCACCGAAGTGCTGCACGGCATTGACCTGACGATCGCGAACGGCGAGTTTGCCGCGCTAACCGGCCCCTCGGGCTCCGGCAAGAGCACGCTGCTCAACATCATCGGCCTGCTGGAAGCACCGA
>JBAXOZ010000003.1:0-49830 GCA_037132975.1 Comamonadaceae bacterium | reverse complement strand
CGTCATTGCGAGCGAAGCGCGGCAATCCATGCATTCGGCTGGCTTTGCTGCTTTGCTTGAGCCTCCTCGCGCTCACATCCAGCGCAGCCGAACCGACGCAGGTTAGCTTTGCCAGTCTGGACGGCACGCCGATCAAGGCCTGGTTGTTTCAGCCGCCCGAGCGGGCCAGGGGCACGGTGCTGGCACTGCATGGTTGCGGTGGCCTTTATGCCAGGGCGGGTACACGCCAGGGGCAACTCAATGCGAGACATCAGGCGATGGCTGACATGCTGCTGGCGCAAGGCTACGCCGTGCTGTTCCCGGACAGCCTGACTTCGCGCGGTGTGACGCAGATCTGTACGCAAAGAATCGGCAGCCGCTCGATCACGCAGACCGAGCGGCGCCAGGACGCACTGGCCGGCATGAACTGGGTCGCAGCCCAGCCCTGGGCGAATTCATCCAGAGTGGCATTGCTCGGCTGGTCGCATGGCGGCAGCGCGGTGCTGTCAGCAACCGATGCAAAACACGTGCAGGTGGCGGCGCAGTCCGTCAAACCCCGCGTTGCCATCGCCTTCTACCCGGGTTGCAGCGCCGCGCGCAAGGCCGGCTATCAGCCCAACACGCAACTCGTGATGCTGCTTGGCGCGCTGGACGACTGGACGCCACCCGAGCCCTGCGTTGCCTTGGGCAAGGAGCTAGGGGCGGAGGTGCATGTTTACGCCGACAGCTATCACGACTTCGACAATCCGGTGGGTGTCGTCAAACTGCGAACGGATGTGCCCAACGGTGTGCATCCCGGTCAGGGCGTGCACGCCGGTCCGAACCGCGAAGCGCGGGAGCAGGCCTATGCGCTCGTGCGCCAACTTCTGAGCGCTGCTTTCGACTGAGTTGCGACTACCAGGGCATGAGCCGGCGGGCGCTCTCAAAATGCCTTGGCTGCCCGCTCACGGGATCAACAAATTCAATCGACCTGGCCAGCAACTGCAGTGGTCGGTCATGATCGATTTGCCCCTGCGGTGTCAGCGTTGGATAAAGCCCGTCGCTGACGATCGGTAAGCCCAACGCTGCCATGTGCACGCGCAGCTGGTGGCGTTTGCCGGTGACCGGACTGAGCGCGTAACGCGCCGCCGCACCATGCACTTCCAGCACATCGATGTGCGTGATGGCATTGACCTCGCCGCTGACTTCGTGCTGCAGCATGAAGTGTCCGGCTTCGACAATCCGGCTCTCGCGCGTCATTGGAAATTTCAGATCGCTGCGCCACGGTGCGATGGCTTCGTAGGTTTTCTTGACCTGACGCTTGGCAAACAGGGCGCTGTACGCGGCTCGACTGGCGGGCTGCACTGAAAACAGGACCAGGCCCGCCGTATCGCGATCGATCCGATGAATCGGCACCAGGTTTGTCAGGCCAAGCTTCTGTCTGAGACGCAGCAGCAGGGTTTCGTTGAGGTAATTGCCTGATGGCACGACCGGCAGGAAATGCGGTTTGTCGGCAACCACCAGATGCTCGTCCTGATACAGCACGGACTCGTCGAACGGAATGCGCGGCTCGGCTGCAACGGCGCGGTAGTAATAGACCCGCTGGTGTGCTTGGTATGGACGGTCTGGCGTGACTGCCGCGCCGCGCTCATCGATGACCAGACCCTGCTCCATGCGCTGCTGCCACAAAGTTCTGCTGATGGACGGGAAACGCCGCTCAAAGAAATCGAGCATGCTGTGCCATGGACCGGGCGGCAGCCCGACGCAACTCGGGCCCACACCATCGCGGCTGGGCGGTACGGAAAAATGCTTTGTCATCCCGGACTCCGATCCGGGATCCAGTGCTGCACCACCACTGGATTGCGGGTCGGGGCCCGCAATGACAATACCGGCCGGCACCGACAATTGCCAGGGCGGCTAGATCCGTTCAAAGACAACATCCCAAACACCGTGCCCGAGCTTGATGCCGCGGTTCTCGAACTTGGTGAGCGGTCGGTAATGCGGCTTGGGCGCGTAGCCGACCAATTCCGGATGGGTTTGCGCGGCGCTGTTCTTCAACAGCGGCTGCTCGCTCAGGACTTGCAGAATCTGTTCGGCGTAGGGCTGCCAGTCGGTGGCGCAGTGCAGGTAGCCGCCGGGCTTCAGGCGCTGCGTCAACTTGGTCACCAGGGCTGCCTGGATCAGGCGCCGCTTGTTGTGTCGCTTCTTGTGCCAGGGGTCAGGAAAGAAAATGTGCACACCCTCCAGGCATTGCAGCGGCAGCATCTGGTCGATCACCTCGACGGCGTCGTGGGCGATGATCCGGATGTTGGAGAGGCTCTGCTCGCCAATGCGTTTGAGCAGGGCGCCGACGCCGGGGTCATGCACTTCGCAGCAGACAAAGTTTTTCTCCGGCATCAGGGCGGCGATGTGCGCGGTGGCTTCACCCATGCCAAAGCCGATTTCAAGGATCAGGGGCGGTGCCGCTGCGGTTAGCCAGTCGGCCAGACTCGCCTGGTAGGGCAGCATGAAACGCGGTCCGATGTCGGCCAGCGCCTTGGCCTGCCCGGTGGTGGTGCGGCCGGTACGCCGGACAAAACTCTTGATCAGTTTCGGGTGCGCTACGCCCTCAGGCGTTGCCAGCTTGCTTGGGCGTATTTGCGGGTCGTTCACGGGGCTGGATTGTAGAGAGGCAACCAAAGTGTGCGCCAGGCGCCGACCCAACTGTTCAGGGCCTCGGCCAGGGTGCCCTGTTGCGGTGGCAAAGCCAGTACCAGAGCCGCTTGATTGAGCGCCGCCAGCGGCTGCGTGCTGTCAATCGACAGGGCGCCGTTCTGCTTGGACAGCTTTTCCTGGTTGGCGCCCAGCACCAGCGGCGTGTGCAGGTAGCGCGGCGTCGGCAGTTTGAGGTGACGCTGCAGCAGGATTTGGCGCGCCGTGTTGTTGGCCAGGTCTTCGCCGCGTACCACATCCGTGATGCCTTGGGCGGCGTCATCCACCACCACGGCCAGCTGGTAGCTGTAACAGCCGTCGGCACGTTGGAGGACAAAGTCGCCGACTCCGCGTTCCACATCCTGCGCCTGTGCACCCAAACGCCGGTCGCTCCATTCGATGGGGTGGCCGGCGTCGGTGCGCGCTCGCCAGGCCAGTGCTTGCTTGCGTCTGGCGCCGTCCTTCAGGCCGTTGCGGCAGGTACCCGGATAAACCAGCTCGGCATGGCGCGGTCGCGGCGTCGCTGCTTCACTGTGCGCCGCTTCAAGCTCGCGCCGTGTGCAGGCGCAGGGATAGGCCAGGCCGCGCGCCACCAACTGATCGAGTGCCTGCTGATACAGCTCGCCGCGCCGCGATTGCCAGAGTGGCGGCAGGTCGGATTGCAGACCGCAGGCGCTGAGTTGTTGCAGGATGACGCGGGCCAGTTCGGGTGAGCAGCGCGGCTGATCAAGGTCTTCGATGCGCACCAGCCACTGGCCCGCGTGTGCCCTGGCGTCGAGCCAACTGGCCAGCGCGGCCACGAGTGAGCCGGCATGCAGCGGACCGGTCGGGGACGGGGCGAAGCGACCCCGGTATCCGGTCATGCCACCGTGAGCGCCAATTCAAGACCCGAGACAAAAGCGTCTTCCACGCGGTGTCCCAGACACCAGTCGCCGCAGACACCCAGGCCGGTCTGGGCATCCCACAGATGCGAATGGCCCAGTGGCTGTGTGGTTTGAGCGAAGCGCCAGCGCCGACTGTCGACGTGCGCGGGTTCGGCCCGGATGCCGGTGATTTCAGAGAAAGCCTTGAGCAGTTTGGCTTGCACGCGCTGGGCGTCGTCCTCCAGGTGCTCCTGCGACCAGGCGGCGCTGGCTTGCACGGTCCAGCGTTCCACCGAAGTGCGCCCGGGCTTGCTCGATTCGCGCGCCAGCCAGGCGATCCGGTGGTGCGTGCTGCGTGCGGCGTTCCACTGTGGCCCCAGCGCCGACAGGCCCGGCTGCATGGCTTGCGGGAAGGCCAACATCAGTGTCCAGCAGGGTGCCATCTGCACCATGTCGAGTTGCTGCGCGAAATGGTCAGCCAATGGCGAGGTGTTGAGCAGCAGACGCGCCGGCTCGGCCGGAATGGCCAGCAGCACCGCGTCAAATCCGCCATAGACGTGGCGACCGCCGGCACTGTCCTGTGTATGCAGTTCCCACTGGTGCGGGTGCAGCGCGTCGCGGTCCAGATGCTTGACCTTGGTTTCGAAATGCACTTCACCCTGGTCGATCAGTGGCTGGCCCCAGCGGCTCACCAGGGCGTTCATGGAAGGCGTCGGCACCCAGTGCGCCTCACGCACTGGCAGGCTGGCGGCGGCGACCTGGCCGTGATCGTCGAGTACCTGTACGGCGTTGGCGCTCCAGCGTTTGCACAGACCGGGCACGGTTTGCAAGGCACGCTCAAAACGCGGGTCGCGTACCGTGAAGTATTGGGCGCCGTGGTCAAAGCTGCCAAAGGCACTGTTGCGTGTCGCCATGCGTCCGCCCAGAGCATGGCTCTTCTCGAAAACCTGCACGCCATGGCCCGCTTGCAGCAGGGTGCGGGCGCAGGCGATGCCAGCCATGCCCGAGCCAACGATGGCGATATTTTTGAATTTGGATGGGCTCATGAACATGGACTCCTGGGTTGTTGCATCCCTTGGACTTTACACGCCCCGGTGCCGCTCCAGCAAAGCGGCGCGCGTGGTCGGACTTTCAAGCTGCGCCAGCCACCAGGTCAAAGCCCGGCCATGGTCTGCTTTTGTCAGGCTGCGCCAGGCGTAATTGACACGCACAATGCGCTGCGGCCGCTCCATTTTCCGGACCACCAGACGACCGGTCTCGATGTAGGCGCGGGCCATGCATTCGGGCACGAAGCCACTGCCCAGGCCGCGCAACTGGACGTCGAGCTTGTCCTTCATGGTGGCCACCGTGAAGACATCCTGGCCGCCGAGCAGGCCCACGGTCATGCCGTTGCCGCGCGCGATCGTGTCGGCCACCGCCACAGCGCGATGCTGGCGGATCAATTCATCCTTGAGCGGCTCGGGCGCGCTGGCCAGGGGATGGTGCGGCGCCACCGCATAGACAAAGCTCACGTCCCCTAGCGGCTTGCTGTGAATGCCGGCGTTGGTGCCGGACTCCGCGATGCCGAGCGCCAGATCGGCTTGACCCGATGTCAGGCAGGCCAGCGTACCTGAAAGTGTTTCGTCGCGCAGCTTGATGCGCGTCGGTGGGTTGAGTGCAAAAAAGCTCTCGCACAGCTCCAGCACCGTGGTCTTGGAAATAATGCTATCCACCGCGATGGTTAATTGCGACTCCCAGCCGGTGGCGACGCGTTTGACCCGGTTGGCCACGGCGTCGATTTCTTCCAGCAGGCGTGTGCCTTCGCGCAGCAGCTCAGTGCCGGCCTCGGTGAGTCGGGCCTGGCGCGAACTGCGGTCAAACAGCAGCACATCGAGCGCGTCCTCGATTTGGCGTACCCGGTAGGTCAGCGCACTGGGCACCAGCTGCAGTTCGCGAGCGGCTGCGGCAAAGCTGCCGTTCGCTGCAATGGTCTGCAGCATGGCGAGCGCGTCCGGGGTCAAAACATCGCGAGCAGTTTGCATTGGTTTGGCCTTTTGATTCAGATAATTTGAATGATGCCATCAAATCAGATGGATGGCCAGCGGCCTGGTCAGCCCTAAAATTCTGACCTGAAAAGGAAAGAGGACCATGTTGAAGATTCGGAAATCCAATGATCGCGGCTACGCGGACCATGGCTGGTTAAAGTCATTTCACAGTTTTTCCTTTGCCGGCTACTACGACCCGCAGCACATGGGCTGGGGCAATCTGCGCGTCATCAACGAGGACCGGATTGCGCCCGGCACCGGTTTTGGCACGCATGGGCACCGCGACATGGAGATCATCAGCTATGTGCTGTCCGGCAATCTGGCGCACAAGGACAGCATGGGCAATGTCAAAGGCATTCCGCCAGGCGACGTGCAGCGCATGAGTGCCGGTAGCGGTGTGCAGCACAGCGAGTTCAACCACGCGCCGGACGCCACGACGCATTTTTTGCAGATCTGGATAGAGCCCAAGGTGACCGGCATCGCACCGTCGTATGAGCAGAAATCCTTCGCCGAGGCCAGCAAGCTCGGCAAGCTGTGTTTGCTGGCCGCGCCGGATGGCGCTCAGGGTTCGGTCACGATCCATGCGGACGCTCGTCTCTACGCAGCTTTGTTGGATGGCGCACAGACCGCTGAACTGGTGTTGGCTTCCAATCGCAAGGCCTATGTGCACCTGATACGAGGTGAACTGACAGTCAACGGCGTCAGACTGACGACGGGAGACGCGGCCTTACTGGACAACGAGGCGCTGTTGCAACTCAGCGAAGGCAGGAACGCCGAAGTGCTGGTGTTCGATCTGCAGGCCTGATCCGATTTTCCCCAGGAGGCCGGTTTGGTACCGGCTTCCTTTTTTAACTGCAATCAAGGAGTATTTCAATGGCAAAAGTAGCTGTGGTTTTTCATTCGGGCTATGGTCATACGCTGCGCATGGCGCAGTCGGTGGCAGAGGGCGCTGGTGCCGAACTGGTGCCGATCGACGCCGAAGGCAATCTGACCGAGGCGCAGTGGAACACACTCAACGCCGCTGACGCCATCGTCATGGGTTCACCGACCTACATGGGCTCGGTGAGTTGGCAGTTCAAGAAGTTTGCCGACGCCACTAGCAAACCCTGGTATACGCAAGCCTGGAAGGACAAGGTTTTTGGTGGTTTCACGAACAGCGCCAATGTCAATGGCGACAAGCACTCGACGCTGCACTATTTCATGACGCTCGCCATGCAGCACGGTGGCCTTTGGGTGGGTACCGGACTGAACTACAACAACACCAAGGCATCACAACGTGGCGACGTCAACTATCTCGCTTCTTCGGCAGGGCCGATGGCGCAGACACCCGGTGATGCCAGTGCAGGGGAAATGAACGCCGGCGACCTGGAAACGGCACGCCTGTTCGGCAAACGGGTGGCCGACATAGCCGCGCGCTTGGTCCGCTAACGCAAATATCCAGCTGCGCGCAGGCGCGGCCGATGCTCCGACAGGGCAGAATCGGTGCATGCAGATCCATCTATTTCAGTTGGTCCGGCGTGCGCTGAGTTTCTGGCGTACCGGCCTGCGCCAGCGTGTGCAGCCGCCGCTGCCAGACAGCACAAACCGTCTGCAGGCCATACTTGACACGCTTCCCGACCTCCTGTTTGAGGTGGATCTGGAGGGTCGCGTCTTTGACTATCACTCACCACGGACCGATCTTCTGACGGTGGCGCCCAGCAAGCTGATCGGTAGGCTGGTTTCGGAATTCCTTCCGGCATCAGCGTGCGCCGTGGTCATGGTGGCCTTGCACGAGGCCAATGTGCACGCTTTTTCGAGTGGCAGGCGCTATGCACTGACACTGGAGCAAGGGCAGCGGTGGTTTGAACTTTCGATCGCCCGCAAGACCATGCCCGAGGGCGAGGTACCACGCTTTATCGCTCTGGCACGCGACATCACCGAGCGCGTTCAGGTCGAGACACTCGAGAGTCATCGCAGGCAGGTGCTGGAAATGCTCGCCTCAGGTGCCGCATTGAGCGAGGTGTTGCAGGCCATTACCGGAGCAGTCGAAGACTTGAACCCGGGTCTGCGCTGCCATATTTTGCTGTTCGACGAACAGGGCCGACCGATGGCTACGCCGGCGGCGACGGAGTTCGCTGTCTTGCCATCTCGCTCTGACCGAATTGTTTCATCGGCGGGCCAGTTGCTGGGCGCACTCCTGATCTACCCTGATCAGGCGCACAGACCTGAGGCGATTGCGCTACAGGAGTGGCTCAGCCTGGCCGGCATCGCCATCGAAAAGCAGGCTGCTGCGCAAAAGCTGAGCGCCAGCGAAACGAACTACCGCACATTGATTCAATGGACGCCGCAACCGATTGCGGTTCACCGGGGCGAGCGCTTTCTGTATGTCAATCCCGCCGCCGTCGAGTTGTTTGGCGCAAAGAATGCACAAGAACTGGTGGGCACGCCCGTCATGGAGCGAATCGCGGCTGACTACAGGGGGCTCGCGCGCGTCCGGCAAAAGCATTTTGATGAGCATGGCACAACGCCCAGGGCCGAGCAGCAGTTTCTCAGGATGGACGGCTCGGTGATCGATGTCGAACTGCAGGCAACGTCGATCGCCTACGACGGTGAACCGGCCGTTCATCTAGCGCTGCACGACATCAGTGCGCGCAAGCGCGGCGAGGCCGAACTGCATGCGGCGATGTCGCTGGCTGAAGATGCCAATCGTGCCAAATCGCGTTTTCTGGCCGCTGCCAGTCATGACCTGCGCCAGCCAACCCATGCCCTGGGCATGTTTGTGGCGCGCCTGGGGCAGCTTGAACACAACACAGAAACCAGTCACTTGATTGAGCGGCTGGACACCTCAGTCCAGGCGATGCGCGATCTGCTCGATGCGCTGCTTGATATTTCACGACTCGACGCCGGCGCCGTACCGGTCCACTTGCAAGCCTTTGCGCTCAGCGACGTCTTTGACCAGTTGAAGGCCGAGTTGGCCTTGCTGGCTGCTGAGAAGGGCTTGAGTCTGCGCGTACGACCCTGCAATGTCTGGGTACTGAGTGACCCGGTCCAATTGCATCGCATTTTGCTGAACCTGCTCAGCAACGCGCTGCGCTATACGAGTGTTGGCGCTGTATTGCTGGCGTGCCGCGTGAAGCAGGGGGGGCGCAGCGCGTCGATCGAGGTCTGGGACACCGGGATCGGGATTGCGCCCGAGCATCAGAAGGCGATTTTCAAGGAGTTTTATCAGGTCGGCAACGTGGAACGGGATCGCAGCAAGGGTCTGGGCCTTGGACTCAATCTTGTCCAGCGTACGGCCGCCTTGTTGCAGCACAAATTGCAGATGTGGTCGCGACCGGGTGTGGGTAGCCGATTCAGTGTTGAAGTACCGCTGGCGCCGATCGGCGCTGTCATCGAGCGTCGCTCTCCCGAGCGGGCACAGCCTCTGGTTGATCTGGCCAATCTCGTCGTGCTGGTGATTGAAGACGATGCCTTGGTGAGAGAGAGTCTGGTGGGCCTGATTGCGGGCTGGCGGGCCGTCGTGGTGGCGGCGGAAGGACTGAGCGGTGCGCTGTCGTATCTGGAGGCTGGGCTGGTGCCGGACCTGATCATCAGCGACTACCGCTTGCGCGACGGAGAAAATGGCATCGCGGCGCTGCAGCAGCTGCGTAAGCAGGCAGGCCGTGCAGTGCCTGCTTGCCTGATCAGTGGTGACACCGACCCGGCACTGCTGCTGGCGGTCAGGCAAGCCGGCCTGACAATGCTGCACAAGCCGGTGCGACCGGCCAAGTTGCGTAGCCTGATTGCGCGGCTGGCCAGGTCCGACCTCCCTTCGCCATCGAACTAGGGATCCTGTCCAGCTGCCAAGCGTTGCAGTTTTCTTCGCTCAAGGCCAGTAATCCGTTGCAGACAAGGCAGAATGGGGAACGACAAGCCATAAGGCTGTGAGGGAGCTTTCATGAACCAATGGATATGTTTGAGTGTGCTGCTGAGCGCAGGGGGCCTGGCATCGGCGCAGGCCACCGAGGCTCTGTCCGAGCGCGACTTTCTGACCGAGGTGCCGTTGGTTCTGTCGGTCTCCCGGTTGCCGCAACGACTGGAGGACACGCCGGGTGCGGTCACGGTCATTGACCGCGACATGATTCGCCTGTCGGGTGCGCGTGACGTGGCGGACCTGTTGCGCCTGGTGCCAGGTTTCCAGACCAGCATGTCGTTTGAGAGCATCGCTCCGCAAGCCACTTATCACGGTGGATTCAACAGTTATTCAAATCGCATGCAGGTTCTGGTCGATGGGCGCTCGGTTTACTCACCCTATTTCATCGGTAGTGTCGAGCCTGGTCTGCAGACGGTGGCGATGGACGACATCGAGCGCATCGAAGTGCTGCGCGGCTCCAATTCTGCGGCCTATGGCGCGCGCGCCTTTCTGGGTGTGGTCAACATCGTGACGCGTGACCCGGTGGATACCTTGGGCACACAAGTCAGCCTCAGTGCGGGTGACAATGCGATACGCGATGCGCGGGCCAGTCTGGGCTGGAATACGCACAACGGCAGTTTCCGTCTTGGGCTGGATCGCCGCTCCGATGCAGGACTTGCCGGGTCGAATGGCGAAAACCGGATTGACCGATTCAATTTGCGTGCTGATCTGCGTCCCACCAGCGCCGATGAAATTCAGCTGCGTATGGGACTGCTCGAACTCAACGCCGGCAAGGGCAGTTCCGATCGCGCCGACAATCTGACGCGCGATACGCGCTATGGTTCAAGCTACCTGCAACTCGACTGGCGACGCAGCCTGGGCCAGGATCAGGATCTGGCACTCAGTTATTCGCACGGGCATGAAACGTACGACGATGCATTTCCCTATTCCTTGCAGGCGTTTGGCATCAACGGCAGCGTCGCCATTGATTCCAGCGGTGCATCTCGCAGTGATGCCTTGTCGCTGCAACATACCTGGCGCCAAAGCGCACAGCTGCGCATGGTGTGGGGCGCCGAATTGCGGCGCGAGGAAGTGGTTTCCAAACCCGTTTACAACACGGATGACGCGCTGGTGACCCAGTTTTCTCGCTTGTTTGGCAACGTCGAATGGCGACCTGAAAATGACCTGGTGCTGAACGCTGGCGCGATGGCTGAAAAAAGCGGTACGGCAGGCAGTCGCATGGCGCCACGCTTGATGCTGAACTGGCACCTGGCGCAGGGGCACACTCTGCGCGTCGGGGCGTCGCGCGCCTACCGTCCTCCGAGTAACTACGAGCAGTTTGCCGACGTTCGCTACAGCTGGAATGGCCAACTGCTGGAAGTAAGCACGCTGGCCAGCGGCAAGGTGCAGCCCGAAAGTGTGTTCTCCAGGGAGATTGGTTACCTTGGTGCATGGCCAAAACTGGGGGTGAACCTGGATGTGCGAGCGTTTCACGAGCGTGTCGATGACTTCATCACCCAGCTCAACAACACGCGGCCCAAGGACTATGCGAACACCGAGAATTTCTCCATCCATGGTATGGAATACCAGTTGAGGTGGCAGCCCTGGAGTGGTACGCGATTGGCCTTCAACCAGGCCTATCTCAACTATTCCCTGATTGATCACGGGATTGAAAACGGTGTCGTCGTCAACTATGGCAACGCCCTGCCGGCGCCGAAACTGGCCAGTACCCTGTCCTGGTTTCAGAAGTTGCCAGGCAAGCTGGATCTGAGCATCCTGCACCAGGACAGTGGCACCATGACGCCACAGAGAACCGGTCCAGACCATCAGGTGGCCATGACCCGGACTGACGTGCGCCTGGCGACACCGCTGCGGCTGGGTGCACAGCGTGGCGAACTGGCACTCGTTTGGCAAAACCTGGGATCCCCCTACCTGGACGCCGACCCGGCCTATGCCTTTCAACGGCGTGTTTTTGTCACGGTCCGAATCAACCAGTAGCGGAATCGGGATGCTGCTTCGACTGCGGATGGTGCTGGCCGGTGTCTGGCTGACCTGGATGGTGGCCCTGGGGGCGCATGCTGCGCCATCGGTGGTGATCATCAGCAGTGAAGGCAGCGCCGCCTACGGCGAGACGGCGCAGGCCTTGACCGAGGAACTCGAACGCAGCGGAGTGACGCGTTCCTCGGTGCTGACGATGAGTACCAGGGAGTGGGCGGATGGGCGGACGCAGTCGGCCCGCCTGTACGTCACCCTGGGAGCCGAGGCTGCCGGTCTGCTGGCCGCTTCAGCGCCCGCGGTGCCCGTGCTGTGTGCCCTGCTGCCGCGCAGCAGCTATGAGGCTGCTTTGTTGCAGCATGGCCGAAAGGCGAGTTCCCAGTTTTCGGCGCTCTTCCTGGACCAGCCGCCGGCGCGACAGCTCGAACTGATCCGTCTGGCACTTCCGGGCGCCCGTCGGGTTGGCGTGTTGTGGGGAACAGGATTGTCAGGAGACAGGAGTGAATTTCGGGCGCAGGCGCAGGCCGTCGCGCTGTCACTGCTTGAAGCCGAGGTCGGCAGTGAAGAACAGCTCTTTCCTGCGCTCAAGCAAGTTCTGGAGGGTACGGACCTGTTGCTGGCGGTTCCCAACCCGCAGATCTATAACAGCCGTACCGTTCAAAACATTTTGCTGACCTCGTTTCGCGCCAATGTTCCGATGATGGCCTTTTCTCCCGCCTATGTTCGCGCCGGTGCCTTGCTCGCCGTGTATGTGACGCCGCATCAAGTCGGAGTGCAGGCGGCACAACTGGCGCGGGCAGTGCTGCAAGGAAAGGCCTTAGCGGCGTCCGGCGCGTATTCCACTGACTTTCAGATTGCCGTCAATGAGCACGTCGCTCGCTCGCTCGGCCTGTCACTGGACGCGCCGGAGTTGACCCGGCGCCTGCGGCTGCTCGAGGGCCGGCCATGATCGTTCGCCGTATCCGCAGGCGGATCCTGCTGGCGGCCATGCTGCCGGTCAGTCTGGTTGCGGTGCTCTTGATGGCCGCCTTCCTGTATATCGGTCTGGGTGATAACGAGGATTCGCATGGTCAACGGGCTCGCTCGATGGCGCGGCAACTTGCCGGCGCCAGCGAATACGGTTTGTTTTCTGGCAATGTCGGGCAGCTGCAGGGGCTGGTGCGTGTCGCGCTGCAGGAGTCGGCGGTGCGCTCCGTCGTGATCCTGAATTCCCGAGGTGAGATCATGGCCAGCGGCGGTCACATGACTTACAAGATGCCGGCCCGCCTGGGTGCACAGGAGGTGCTTGATCGCGACATCCTGCGGGGTACCGACTTGTTGCTGCAGCCCATTGCGGCAGAACAGGTGGTGCTCAATGACCTGTTTGACGGCAGCGCCAGTGCCAGCGCAGCGCCGGCGCGTGTTCTAGGACACGTGCTGCTGGAAGTGACGGGCGAAAAACTGCGACAACGACAACTTCAGTTGCTGCGTTTGAGCGTCATGTTGGGGCTGGCTGGAATATTGTTGGGAGGCCTGCTGGCGGTGCGACTCGGCCAGGGTGTGATTCGACCGGTGGCGCGGGTGTCCCGGCTGATTGAGCGCATTGGACGAGGCGAGTTCGGCGCCCGTGCTGAATTGCGGGAGCAAGATCCCTTGCGTGATTTGCAGCAGGCGCTCAACCAGATGGCCGAACGACTTGAAGTGGGGCGCGATGAGTTGGAGCGTCGCATTGCCCAGGCGACGCAGGAGTTGCGCGAGAAGAAGGAGGAAGCCGAGTCGGCGACTCTCGCCAAGTCACGTTTCCTTGCCGCGGCCAGTCATGACTTGAGACAGCCGACGCACGCTTTGGGATTGTTCGTCACGCGCTTGGGGCAGTTGACGCACGATGCGCAGGCCATAGACCTGGTTGCCAACATGGACCTTGCGGTGCAGGCGATGCGCGAACTGCTGGATGCCTTGCTTGATATTTCACGACTTGATGCCGGCGCGGTTCCGGTTCACTTGCAGGCTTTCGCGCTGAACGATGTGTTCGACCAGTTGAAGGTCGAACTGGCCTTGATGGCTGCCGAGAAGGGCTTAAGTCTGCGCGTGCGACCCTGCAATGTCTGGGTGATGAGTGACCCGGTCCAGATACATCGCATCCTGCTGAACCTGCTGAGCAACGCGCTGCGCTATACCCATGCCGGCTCGGTGCTGCTGGCATGCCGCGGCAAAGGCGAGGACGGCAGTGCCTGGATTGAGGTCTGGGACACCGGAATCGGGATTGCAGAGGAGCATCAGGAGGCCATATTCAAGGAGTTCTATCAGGTCGGCAACCCAGAGCGCGAGCGCAGCAAGGGGCTGGGCCTGGGGCTCAATATCGTGCAAAGGACGGCCCGCTTGCTAGGCCATCCACTGCAACTTTGTTCACGTTCAGGACAGGGGAGTCGTTTCAGAATCGAGCTTCCGTTGACGGCGCCGGGCGCAATGCCGGATCGGCGCGGACCGGGGCGTCGTGAGTCACTCGATGAACTGGTCGGTCTGGTCGTGCTCGTCGTCGAGGATGATGACCTGGCGCGTGCCGCTTTGGTGAACCTCCTGACTTCCTGGGGGGCGATGGTGGCCGAAGCACCCAGCCTGGCAGTGGCGCTGGAGCAACTGCAGCGGGGGCTGCAGCCCGCTCTGATCATCAGCGATTATCGATTGCCCGGCCAGGAAAACGGCATTCAAGCGGTGCTTCGACTGCGGCTCGCCGCCCAGAAGGAAATACCGGCCTGCCTGATCAGCGGCGATACCGATCCGGACCTGATGCAGGCCGCCAAAGTGGCCGGTCTGACCTTGATGCACAAGCCGGTGCGACCCGCCAAGCTGCGCAGCCTGATAGGGCACCTGGCCAAGCGCAGCTAAAGCGTCTGAGCCTTGCTGTAACCGCGCAGCGTGGCCGCCAGCACAGCCTGCATGCGCGTTTGTACGCCAAACGCGCGCAGCACCGCCGAGACATGGTTCTTGACGGTTTCATCCGAGAGATTGAGCGTCACGCTGATTTCCTTGTTGGAGCGGGCAGTGAGCATCAGACCGAGCACTTCGTGCTGACGCGAGGTGAGTTGAGGTCCGCCGGGCGCGTCGACTTCATCGAGCGCTGCATGGCCGGTGAGGAACTCGGGAGGCATATAGATCTGGCCCTCGAGCACTGCCCGCAGGATCGTCAGCAACTCGCTGCTGAGACTGGCTTTGGCGATGAAGCCGACGGCACCCAGGGCCATCACCTGGCGCACGATGCGCGGCTCCACCGTGCCGGAAATCATGACGACCGGTAGTTCCGGATGCTGCTGACCAAAAAGGGTCAGTGCCTCCAGACCATTCATGTCGGGCAAGCCGTAATCGAGCAATACCAGATCAAGATCGGGATGCAATGCAGCGAGTTCAAAGGCGCGGCTGCACTGGCCCGCTTCCAGCACTTCAACCTGCTCATCCAGGCCCTTGAGCACCTGGCGCAGGCCCTCGCGCACGAGTGCATGGTCATCGACCACAAGAATTTTCAACATTTAGAATGAAGCATGTTCGTTCATCTGCGTTTACACACTGAGTTTTCTGTTGTTGATGGTACCAATCGCATCGATGATATCGTCAATTGCGCTGCGGCTGATGGGCAGGGTGCGCTGGCCATCACCGATCTGAGCAATTTGTTTGGTGCCATCAAGTTTTATAGGCAAGCGCGCAAACGCGGCGTCAAGCCCCTGATTGGCGCTGAAATCTGGCTCGACGCCACGGGCACCGAAGCAGTTGCTGCATCCCGCTTGCTGTTATTGGTGCAGAACCGGCAGGGCTATCTGAACCTGTCGGAACTGCTGGCACGGGCCTGGACCCGCAATGCCAACAAAGCCCAAGCCCTGGTCAAACTCGATTGGCTGGCCGAACTGAGTGAGGGACTGATCGCGCTTTCGGGCGCGCAGGCCGGACCGGTCGGGCAGGCACTGTTGTCGGGCGATGAAGCGCGTGCCAGCGAGGCAGCGTTGCGCCTGGGAAGTATTTTTCCGCATCGCTTTTATCTGGAGTTGCAGCGCGCCGGACGTGGCGATGACGAGGCCCATGTGATGGCTGCGGTGCAACTGGCGGCTCGCATCGGGCTACCGGTAGTGGCGACGCACCCGGTGCAGTTCACCAGCCCCGACGATTTTGAAGCGCATGAAGCCAGGGTCTGCATCGCCGAGGGAGAAATCCTGGGCGACCAGCGTCGGGTCCGCAGGTTCACGCGTGAGCAGTATTTCAAGTCCGCCGCGCAGATGCAGGCGCTGTTTGCCGATCTGCCTTCAGCGCTGGAGAACAGTCTGCAGATTGCCAGGCGCTGCAACCTGACACTGGTCCTTGACAAGCCGCAGCTGCCGGACTTCCCGATACCGCAGGTCGATGGCCAGCAGATGACGCCGGAGGCCTACTTTCGCCACGCCTCGCACCTGGGACTGAGTGAGAGACTGCTGCGCCGCTATCCGGTCGAGGCCGAGCGCGAGAGCGTGCGCGCCCGCTATGTCGAACGCCTGGAATTCGAGATCGACACGATCCTGAAGATGGGCTTTCCGGGCTACTTTCTGATCGTTGGTGACTTCATCAACTGGGCCAAGAAGAACGGTTGCCCGGTCGGACCCGGTCGTGGCTCCGGGGCCGGCTCCCTGGTGGCCTATTCCCTCAAGATTACCGATCTGGATCCGCTGCAGTACAACCTGCTGTTCGAGCGCTTTCTCAATCCGGAACGGGTCTCCATGCCCGACTTTGACATTGATTTCTGCCAGAGCAATCGCGACCGGGTGATTGATTATGTGAAAGAGAAGTACGGCAAGAACGCGGTCAGCCAGATCGTCACCTTTGGCACCATGGCGGCGCGCGCTGTGGTCCGTGATGTCGGGCGCGTGCTTGACATGAGCTACACCTTCTGCGACGGCATCAGCAAACTCATTCCGAACAAGCCCGGGGTCAGCGTCAGTCTGCAGTTGCCGCCAGTGGGCCGCAAGAGCGACGACAAGACGGTTTACGCAGTGGAGGCGGAGCCGGTTCTGGCGGAGCGCGAAAGCCGGGAAGAGGACGTCAAGCTGCTGCTGGAACTCGCGCGCAAGCTCGAAGGCCTGACGCGCAATGTCGGCATGCATGCCGGTGGTGTCCTGATTGCACCGGGCAAACTGACGGATTTCTGTCCGCTCTATCAGCAACCCGGCAGCGAAGCGGCCGTAAGCCAGTTTGACAAATACGACGTTGAAGCCATCGGTCTGGTGAAGTTCGACTTTTTGGGCCTGGCAACGCTGACCATTCTGGAGATTGCCAAGGACCTGATCGTGGCCAGGCACAAGGGTTGCGAACATTTCTCCTATGAGGATCTGCCACTGGATGATGCAGCCGTCTATCAGTTGTTTGCCGATGGCCGGACCGAGGCGGTGTTCCAGTTTGAAAGCCGCGGCATGCAGGGCATGCTGCGGGATGCCAGACCGTCCCGGCTGGAAGACCTGATCGCCATGAACGCGCTCTATCGGCCGGGGCCGATGGACCTGATACCGACCTACATCGCGCGCAAGTTGGGTCGCGAGCCGGTGGAGTACCCGGATCCCCGCGTCGAAGGCATCCTGAGCGAAACCTATGGCGTCATGGTGTACCAGGAGCAGGTGATGCAGATGGCGCAGATCCTGGGCGGCTATTCGCTCGGTGGCGCCGACATGCTGCGGCGTGCCATGGGCAAGAAGAACGCCGAGGAGATGGCCCGGCACCGGCAGATATTCCGCGACGGCGCCGCCGCCAATTCCTTGAGTCAGGAAAAGGCGGACGAAGTTTTCGACCACATGGAGAAGTTCGCCGGTTATGGCTTCAACAAGTCACATTCGGCGGCCTATGCCTTGCTGGCCTACCACACGGCATGGCTCAAGGTGCATTACACGGCCGAGTTCTTCTGCGCCAACATGACGGTCGAAATGGACGACACCGACAAGCTCAAGGTCCTGTACGAGGACGCCTTGAAGATGGGCCTCACTTTCGAAGCGCCCGACGTGAACCGGGGGGGGGCTCGCTTTGAGCCGATTTCCGACAAGATGATTCGCTACGGCCTGAGTGCCATCAAGGGCTCGGGTCAGCAGGCGATCGAGGCGGTGGTGGCAGCGCGCGAAGGACGCGGCACGGGACCGTCTGGTTCAGACGTCGGACCTTTCAGGAGTCTGTTTGACTTTTGTGTGCGCGTCGATCGCGGCCGCATCAACAAGCGCACGGTGGAGGCCCTGATCAAGGCCGGAGCCTTTGATTCGATTCAGCGCAACCGCGCGAGCCTGCTGGCCTCGCTGGACTGTGCTTTTGATTTTGCGGCGGCGACGCTGGCCAACGCCAATCAGGGGGGCCTGTTTGACATGGGTGGAGAGGATGACCACGGCTCCAGCACCCAGGAGCCTGAATTGGTGCAGGCCACGCCCTGGGGCGTGCGCGAGCGCCTGATGCTGGAAAAGTCGGCCATCGGCTTCTATCTGTCGGGGCATCTTTTTGATGAGGTGGCCACGGAGGTGCGACGCTTCGTGAAGCGCCAGATTGAAGAGCTGATGGATGCGCGCGAGCCGCAGTTGCTGGCTGGCATCGTGACGGATTTTCGAGTCATCAACGGCCAGCGCGGCAAGCTGGCCTTGTTCAAGCTGGATGACAAATCAGGGGTGATCGAGGCCCGTGCTGACGAGTCGCTGATCAATGCGAACCGGAACCTGCTCAAGGACGATGAACTGATCATCGTCATGGGCAAACTGCAGCCGGACCGTTTTTCCGGCGGCATGCAACTCACGGTGACGCAGATCTGGGATCTGGAGCAGGCGCGCTGCCGCTTCGGCAAGTTTCTGCGTGTCAGCGTCAATGGCAAGGCACCCGACGTGGCCGCTCTGATCCGGGACTATCCGGCGCAGCGTGAGGTCTCCGAGCAGGGTGAACTGGTTCGCGGTCTGGCCGTGCGCTTGCTGGTGTCAGGTCAGGACCAGGAGGGTCAGGCCCGCGCCGAACTGCAACTGGGCGAACGCTTCAAATTTTTCCCCAGCGATGCGGCACTCGCAGGCTGGCGCGCCCAAGCGGACCAGGGCAGGGCGGAGATCGTTTTTGACTAGGGCCTAATCTTTCGGTCTGAAGCCGATGATCATGGACGCTGGGACCTGTCCGTCGGTGTCGGGTGGCAGTTTCTCCGTCTTGTCGATGGCTTTGAGAACCGCATCGTCCCACGCCTTGAGTCCGCTCGATTTGATCAGTTTGCGGCTCAGGATGGTGCCGTTGGGTGCTGAGCGCACCTCTACATCGGCGACCGGGTTGCCGGCAATCTCTTCAGTGAAAACGATGTTGGGTTTGATACGGGCGCTGATGCGTCCGGCGTAGCTGCCCGAAGGCCCGGAGGATCGCAAAGCAGTGCCCTTGGCGTCGGGCGCGCCGCTGGCCCCGGCCAGGCCGGCGATACGTTTCAGGTTGTCACTGCGCTGGGCTTCGATCTTTTGTGCCTCCTGCTTGGCCAGCAGTGCCTGCTTGCGCTGCTTTTCCAGCTCGACCTTCTTCTTTTCTTCGGCCGCCTGCCGCTCTTGCTGTTGCTTTTCCTTTTCCTTTTCCTGCAGGCGCTTCTTCTCTATCAGTTCTTTTTCCTTGAGCTTCTTCAGGCGCAGCTTTTCCTGTTCGATGGCAATATCGACCTTGGCCGGTTCGACCGGCACAGGCGCTGGTTCGGCAACGGGTACAGGTGGAGGCACTGGCTCGGGTGCGACCGGCAGCGGCACTTCAAGGGCTTGCGGTGCCGCTTCCTGCGGCAGTGCCGACCACAGTTCGGCTTCAACGCTGAGCGTGGCAGCTTCACGCTTCCAGTGCACACCCCAGGTGAGCGCGGCGAGCAGGAAGGCGTGCGCCAGCACGGCGAGCGCCAGCGCGCGCACCAGGCCGGGTGCTGGCGGCGGGACGAATTCAAGGCGATCGGTGGCGGCCAGCATCTAACGTTCTAATTGGCAAGTTGTACCGACAGGCCAACGCGGCCAATGCCGGCGCGCTGCAGCGTGTCCATCAGCTTGACGACGGCTTCGTACTTGATGTTCCTGTCGGCACTGATGACGACCGCCGAATTGCTGCTGCCACTTTGCGCCTGTTTGACCGCAGCGACAACCGTCTGCAGACTCAGCGGGCTCGACTTGTCTTTTACTTTGAGCACGAGCGCTTCATTCTTGTCAATCACGATCTGAATCACCTGATCGGGCTGCTTGGCCGCCTTACCGATACTGGGCAGGTCAATCATGCTCGGTGTGATGAGCGGGGCGGTCACCATGAAGATGATGAGCAGCACCAGCATCACGTCGATGAAGGGCACCATATTGATTTCGTTGATGGTGCGCCGACCACGTCCACGACTGACCAGGGATGGCATGCAGGGACTCCTGTTATTGGCCGGAGGCCGACTGCGCGCCGACATTGCGCTGCAGGATGTTGGAGAACTCTTCGATGAAGGTCTCGAGCTTGATGGCAATGCGGTCGATGTCACGCGCAAAACGGTTGTAGGCAACCACAGCCGGAATCGCAGCAAACAGGCCGATGGCGGTGGACACCAGCGCCTCGGCAATGCCGGGTGCCACCGTGGCCAGCGTGACCTGCTGCAAGGAGGCCAGACCGGTGAAGGAATGCATGATGCCCCAGACCGTGCCGAACAGGCCGACATAGGGCGAGACCGAGCCGACCGACGCCAGGAAGGACAGATGCGTTTCAATAACGTCCATTTCACGCTGGAAGCTCGCGCGCATGGCGCGCCGTGCACCGTCCATCAGGGTGTTGGTATCGGCGATGCGTTTTTCACGCAGCTTCTGGTACTCGCGCATGCCGCTGGCAAAAATGCGTTCCATCGGGCCGGAGTTGCGGGCGTTTTTGGCCGCCGCAGAAAACAGGTCGTTCAGGCTGGTGCCCGACCAGAATTCGCGCTCGAACAAGTCGTTGAGTGACTTGACCCGGTGCAAGGCAAACAGCTTGCGAAAAATGGCGGCCCAGCTTGATACCGATATCAGCACCAGCAAGAGCATCACCAGTTGCACCACCAGGCTGGCGTTCAGCACCAGATGGAGAATCGACAGGTCTTGGTTCATTTCAGTATTTCCAGAAGGTCTGGCGGCATGCGCGCCGGTTTGTAGTTCAGTGCATCGACCCAGCCGATGCGAATGCTGGCTTCACACAGCAGGATGCTTTCAGAGCCCGTCTGCAGCCGTGCCTGCTGCACCATGGTCAGTGAAGCGCGGCCAAGCTCCTGTGGCCGGGCCGTCACCAGCAGTTCATCATCGAGCCGTGCCACCCGGTGATAGCGCAGACTGGCCTCGCTGACCACGAACATGCCACCACTGCGCTGGCGCAAGGTGTGTTGTTCGAGTCCCAGCGAGCGCAGCCACTCGGTGCGCGCGCGCTCAAAAAATTTCAGGTAATTGGCGTAGAAGACGATGCCGCCGGCGTCGGTGTCTTCCCAGTAGATCCGCACCGGCCAGCAAAATTCGGACTTGTCTGGTGTTGCCTGGTTCATGCGTGGCCAAATCGCTTCATTGACGCGGCTGCAGCCGGTCGGAATCCACCTCGGCGGCACGCAAGCGTGGCGCCAACTCGTTGAGTACCGCGTTGACATACTTGTGGCCATCGGTACCGCCGAACTCCTTGGCCAGTTCAATGCATTCGTTGAGGACGACGCGCCAAGGGACATCCAGGCAATGCTGGAGCTCAAAAGCGCCAATCCAGAGAACGCCGTGCTCGATCGGTGAAATTTCGTCGAGCTTGCGATCGAGCAGCGGCATGATCAGCGCATCGAGTTCTGCCATTTCCTTGCTGCAACCGTGCAGCAGCAGGGAAAAGTGCACTGCGTCCGATTTTGAAAAACCAGCGAGCTCGCGCGTGAAAGCGTCAATCTCGCTGACAGCGTTCTGGCCGACCAGCTTCTGGTACAGGCCCTGCAGCGCAAATTCACGGGCGCGCGTGCGCTCGGACTTGGCCTTGGCCTTGCGCACACCGGTCGCGGTCAGCCCGGTCTTGCTCTGGCGCGGCGGACGCTTGGACGCAGATGTGCTTTGGGGGTCGGTCATCAAATTTCTTCCATCAGGTTGGCCATTTCGACGGCGACACGGGCGGCGTCGCGTCCCTTTTCGGTTTGTCTGGCCAGTGCCTGCTCCAGGTTCTCGGTGGTCAGGATCGCATTGGCGATTGGCAACTGGTAATCCAGCGCCACCCGGCTGACGCCAGCGCCGGATTCGTTGGCGACCAGCTCAAAGTGATAGGTTTCGCCACGGATGATGCAGCCCAGCGCCACCAGCGCGTCGTACTTCAATTTCTCGGCCATGGCCATCAAGGCGACCGGCACTTCCAGCGCACCCGGCACTTGCACCAGGTCGATGTTCTTCTCGGCCACGCCCAGGGCCAGCAGTTCGGCCCTGCAGGCTTGCGCCAGTTCGTTGGTGATGGCCTCATTGAAACGCGCCTGCACCATGCCAATCGTCAATTTTTTGCCGTTCAAGCGGCTGTCGGTGGAAGCCGGGCTTCCTTTGTCTGCGCCAAACATGGTCGGTTCCTCGATGTGTCTGTTTACTTGGTGATGTAGCCGACGATTTCCAGGCCATAGCCGGTCATGCTGGGCATGCGACGCGGGTTACCCATCAGCTTCATTTTGTGAACACCGCATTCGCGCAGGATTTGCGCGCCGATGCCGTAGCTGCGCAGGTCCAGGCGTTCGCGTTCCGGGCCGTGGCTGGATTTGGCGGTTCCTTCAAACTGCGACAGCAACTGCTCGGCACTTTCGCCGCAATTGAGCATGATGACCACACCCCGACCCTCGGCCGAGATGCGTGCCAGACTGGCATCCAGACTCCAGGAGTGCATGGCGCGCCCAATTTCCAGGGCGTCGAGTACGGACATCGGTTCGTGCACGCGGGCCGCTACGGTATCGGCGGCATTCCATTGCCCCTTGACCAGCGCCAGATGAACGCCCTGCGTGATTTTGTCCCTGAAGGCGTGTGCGGTGAACTCACCGAAAGCGGTATTCAGGGCGCGTGAACCCACCTTGGTGACCAGCGATTCGACACGGCTGCGGTGCTCTATCAGATCGGCGATGGTGCCAATCTTCAGACCGTGCTCCGCTGCAAACAACTGCAGGTCGGGCAGCCGCGCCATGGTGCCATCGTCCTTCATGATTTCGCAGATCACCGCTGACGGGCTGCAGCCCGCCATCACGGCCAGATCGCAACCCGCTTCGGTGTGGCCAGCGCGCATCAGGACGCCGCCCTCAACCGCTTGCAAGGGGAAGATGTGACCCGGTTGAACCAGGTCTGCTGGTATGGCATTTCTGGCAACCGCTGCCTGCACCGTGCGTGCACGGTCGGCAGCAGAGATGCCGGTGGTGACACCCTCAGCCGCCTCGATCGAGACCGTGAAGGCGGTCGCTTTCTTGTCGCCGTTGCGCAAGGTCATGGGCGGCAGTTCGAGACGTTCGCAGTGTTCGCGGCTCAGGGTCAGGCAAATCAGGCCGCGTCCGAAACGTGCCATGAAGTTGATGGCGTCCGGCGTGACGTGATCGGCTGCCAGCAGCAGATCGCCCTCGTTTTCGCGGTCTTCTTCATCGACCAGAATCACCATGCGTCCGGCGCGCAGGTCGGCCACGATATCTTCAACCGGGGAAATGGCAACAGGGGAGAGGGCGCTCATGCAGGGATCTTTCAGGAAGCAGTAGGGGAGGATGATGCGCTCTGCGGCTGCAGCATGCGCTCCACGTAGCGCGCGATCAAATCGATTTCCAGGTTCACTGCCGAGTCGACGCCCAGGCTACCCAGTGCCGTGTTTTGCACCGTGTGGGGAATCAGGTTGATATGGATCTCGCAACCCTGCGCCAGGTCGGCAACGCGGTTCACCGTCAGGCTGACGCCATTGACCGTGATCGATCCCTTGTAAGCCAGGTATTTGGCCAGGGCGGTGGGCGCTACCAGGCGCAGTTCCCAGCTTTCGCCCAGCTGGGCGAAATGACTGACCCGACCAATGCCGTCGACATGGCCCGAGACCAGATGGCCACCGAGGCGGTCATTGGCACGCAGTGCCTTCTCCAGGTTGATGGGGCCGGTCTGATCAAGTCCGGCGGTCTTGCTGAGGGACTCGGCCGAGATGTCGATGCCAAACTGGGCGTTTGCAGCGTCCAGTTTGGTGACGGTCATGCAGGCACCATTGAGGGCAATGCTGTCGCCCAGTACCACGTCGTCAAGGTAGCCGACCGGGCAGGCGATCGTGAGTTGCTTGCCGTGGCTCAGAGAGTTGCCAAACGATTGGACGCTGACGATGCGTCCGACGCCGGTGATGATTCCAGTAAACATGGCGCTATTTTCGCAGGGAAAGCGCCCCCGGCCCGGGCAAGGCGCGAAACTTGTCGATCAGAACCGGTCCCGCCCCGCAATTCGAGCCACGATGCGCAGGTCCGGGCCTAGTCTGTCGCTGCTGATGAAGTCCAGGGCCAAGGCCTCGGACAGGGCAGCCAGGGGGCCGAAACTGGCCATATCCCGACCCCTGCCCACCATCTTGGGGGCCAGGTAAAGCACGATCTCGTCGACCAGACCGGCCGCCAGCAGGGCGCCGTTCAACGCAGCACCGGCCTCTACATGCAATTCATTGATTTCATGCGCAGCAAGATCGCGCAGCATCGCTGCCAGGTCGACCCTCTGATCGGTCCCCGGCAGGTGGCAGATTCTGGCACCCAGCGCTTCCAGTGCTGTGCGTCTGGACATATCCTGGCTTGCTGTGTAAATGCGGCAGGCTCGCTGGACGGCGAAAAGCTTAGCGTCCAGGGGGGCTTCAAGCCGGTTGTCCAGTAACACCAGTTGCGGCTGGCGCTCGGTTGGCACCAGCCTCACATCGAGCCGTGGGTCGTCAGCCAGAACGGTGCCGATCCCCGTCAGAACGGCACACGAGCGAGCCCGCCAGGCATGACCATCGGTGCGCGCAGCCTCGGAGGTGATCCACTGGCTGGCGCCGTTCTCGAGTGCTGTTTTGCCGTCCATGGAAGCCGCCAGTTTCAAGCGCACCCAAGGCGCGCGCCGGACCATGCGACTGAAAAAACCGATATTGAGTTCGCGCGACTGAGCGGCGCCCGGGCCGACTTCAACTTCGATGCCGGCGGCGCGCAAGCGCGCAAAGCCTTGCCCGCCGACCAGCGGGTTGGGGTCGGCCAGCGAGGCCACTACCTTCTTGATGCCGGCGGCAATCAGCGCATCGCAGCAAGGCCCGGTGCGTCCCTGGTGTGAGCAGGGCTCCAGCGTGACGTAGGCGGTGGCGCCGAGCAGACTGTGACCCTGCGCCTGTGCGTCACGCAGTGCCATGATCTCGGCATGCGGCCCACCGACGCGCTGCGTGAACCCTTGTCCCAGCAACTGACCTTCGGCGCTGGTGAGGACGCAGCCAACGTGCGGGTTGGGCGAGCTCAGCAGCAGGCTTTGTTGTGCCAGGCTCAGGGCGAGGGCGATGAAGTCTTGCATGGGCTGTGCAGTTTACCGCCTGGCGGCCAGCCGCCACCGTTGGTCGGCCCGGTGTACCAGCCGATGCTGTCTTGCGCTAATCTGCCAGTCATGAAATTTCGTCCCCTTGCGCTTGCCCGGATGCGTGGATTCACCATGATCGAGTTGCTGATCGTCATCGCTATTGCGGCCATCCTGGCGACGATTGCGGTGCCGGCGTTGCAGGGCACGCTACGTGACTTTCGCCAGAAGTCGGCACTTTCCCTGCTGGTCAGTGACCTCAATCAGGCGCGTTCAGAGGCGATCAAGCGCAATACCCGGGTGCTGCTTTGCGTTCGCAATGCGGCTGGTACAGCTTGTGGCGCCGGCACCAATTGGTCGGTGGGCTGGATCGCCTGTACCGATTCGAATGTCGACGGTACATGCGACACCAGCAGCAGCACCAATCCGAATCCCTTCATCGTCCGGCCGGCGCTGGATTCATCCATGACTTTGACCGCAGCTGACGCTGCAGCAACGGCGCTCTCGCTGATTCGATTCAATGCCAATAGTACCCAGGGTGCTCAGGGTGCTGGTAGTTCGGCTGCCACGTTCACGCTGGGTGGAACCTGGTCTGGCGCGACTGCCAACACGGCCACGGTGGCTGTCACCGGCAACATTTCGAAACATTAGCCCGTACCATGATTACGCAATATTCAAGGCGATACAAGGTGAGTCGAACCGAGCACGGCTTCTCGATGATCGAGGTGCTGGTCACTTTGTTGATCATTTCGCTGGCGCTGCTCGGCACAGCCGGTTTGCAGGCTTACTCGATGCGGCTGAACCAGGGCGGGCAGTTCCGCTCGCTGGCAGTCTTCCTGGCCGCCGATCTGTCTGAGCGGATGGAGGCCAACCGGACCAGCGCGCTGGCTGGTGACTATGTTGTAGCAAGTACAGTCGGCGCCAATTTTCTGGCGGCTGCGGCTGCCGTCAGTACCGCCTGTGTCACGACGGCCTGCAGCGCCGCCGAACTGGCCGCTTACGATCTCTCTCAATGGCAAAACGCTGTTGCTGCGAGCCTGCCGCAGAGTTCCTGGTCGGTTGCGCAGACGGTGAGCGGCAGCCAGAGTACCTACACCATCACCCTCAATTGGGTTGACCGGAAGACCAATGCCAACAGCGCTGCGGCGGATGCAAACTCCTCGTTTGGCAGCAATGCCGCCGGTACGGGTGAGAAATTTTCCTATACGTCGAGTCGTATTTTTTTCAATTGATGTGATGTACAACAGCACTTCCCCGTTCAGATCTGCGTGGCCTGTGGGTCGCGGCCGTGATTCGGGTTTTACCCTGATCGAGATGATGATTGCCATCACCATTGGTCTTGGCATTCTGGCCGGACTGGTGGGCGTGCTGGCAGCCAACTCCAGCAACTCCCGCTCGAACGACAGAACATCGGAGCTGATGAGCAACGGTCGATACGCGCTCAACTCCATGAAACAGGAGTTACGCCAGGCGGGTTTTCGTGGCTACACCTGGGCCGAGCCGAGCACGCCCGGCACCCTGGGAACCTTGACCAATGAATGCCTTGTCACTGGCGGAACAGCCGGCACTTTCGTCTCCAACATCCGTCAGGGCGTCTGGGGTGCCAACAACAGCAATCCATTTTCTGCCTCCTGCATACCCGATGCCAGTTATTCCACCGGCAATGACGTTTTGGTCGTGCGCCGCTTGGCGGCCAATTCCGAAACGCCGGTGGCCAACAAGCTCTATTTCCAGTCCAGTTATTCAACCGGTCAGATTTTTCGCGGTGCCACAGCACCGGTCTTTTCCGACGGACTCACACCGGTGGCGAGCTTTCCGGTGCAGATTTACGTTTATTACATCAGTCCCTTCACCGTTTCTGCAACCGAAACGCCTCTGGTGCCGGCCTTGTACCGGGTTGCCTTGCAGAGCGATGGTTCCATGAGTCGGGAACTGGTTGCCAGCGGCATAGAGCACTTTGCAGTGCAGTACGGCAAACTGACTACCGCCACTCCACCGACGACGCAGTTTTTCGATACGCTGGCAGGTTCTTCAACCAACACGCTGGCGAGTGACTGGGATACCGTCAACTCCGTGCGGATCTGGTTGCTGGCACGCAATGAAACGGCGGAGCCGGGCTACAGCAATACCAATAGTTATGTGATGGGTGATCAGACCTACGACTTTGGTGCGGCACCCGATGGATTTCGGCGTCAGCTTTTCAGCACCGTCGTTCAACTGCGCAATTGAGGGGCCGACTATGCGAACTTCCATGCGCTACGGCAGACCAGCAAGGCAGGCAGGTGCCACGCTGGTCATAGCCCTGTTGATTCTGGTTTTGATCATGATGATTGGTATTACCGCCGTCAGCACCTCCAACACGCAGTACAAACTGGCGGGAAATCTGCAGTTTGAAGACGGAGCCATGAATAACGCGGAAGCGGCAGTGTCCGCCGCAGAAAACTGGCTCATCACAAGTACCAGTGCGGTGCCGCCAGTGCCACATTATCTGGATGCCGGTTTTTCAACCGCTGGCGTAACGACTGGCTTGCTGACGATCGCCTCCAGCAGCGCCCCCTTGACAATGACTTGGAGCGACAGCACTTCGGTCAGCGTCGGCGGCAACGGTGCACAACGTTACATCATCCAGTTGATGGCAACCAACAGCCTTCTGACCGGCTCCAGCGCGGTTGTCGGTCGGCAGGGTGCGGCGGTCTGCAACAAGGTCAATAACTACCTGATCACAGGGCGCGGCACCTCCGCCCGGGGTGCGGCCAAATTCGTGCAATCCTTTTATAGCGTTCTCGCGTGCACATGATTTTGAGAAGGTCTCCTATGTTCAAGTTTGCTGTCAAACCTCTCTGGGTTGCCGCATTGGCTTTGCTTGGTGCGCTGATGTTGGCTTTTAAACTGGCGCTGGCCATCACCGCGTTTACGCCGTCCACTCAGCCTGTCGGTTTTGTTGGCCAGGACGACATCACCAATTACAACCTGACATCGGGGAATGAAAGGCTGTTTCGGGGGCAGTATGAGAAGGAATACTGGGGAGGCAATCTGATTGCCTATGATGTGGGCAGTGCGGGCGATATTTCTGCTGCTGTACAGCCATGGAACGGCGGAGCCGCCTATCAGATTGATCAGCAGGGAGCCAATCGCTTTATTGCGACCATGAACAGCGCTGGCACCGGCATCCCCTTCACCTGGGCCAATGTGTCGGGAACACTATCTTCAACAGAAATAGTCCTGAATTTTTTGCGCGGCGATCGCAGCGAGGAAGTGCAGCAGGGGGGTGCCCTGCGCCAGCGTGGTTCTGCTCTGGGTGACATTGTTCACTCCCGACCCTATTACGTCAGCGACAGCACCAGTGCAACGCCGGCGCCCACGGTTTTTGTCGGTGCCAACGACGGCATGTTGCATGCCTTCAATGCAGCCACCGGTGCCGAGCGCTGGGCCTACGTGCCGTCCATGCTCATTTCAAAAATGAAGAATCTGGCGACCACGCCTTACGTGCATGACTACTACGTTGATGGTTACGTCAATGTGGCAACGATTCTGTCGAGCTCCAAGCGCGTGCTGGTCGGGGTTTTGGGAGCAGGCGGCAAAGGCATCTATGCGCTCGATATCACGGGCAGCAGCCGGTTGGCACCAGCGACCGAAGCCGCCGCTGCCAGCAATGCTTTGTGGGAGATCACGCCCAGCACGATCAACAACGCGGCCAGCACTGCGTATGCCAATCTGGGTTACACCTATGCCAACCCGAGCATTGCCAAAGTGGGCGGTGTGGATGCGGTGATTGTGGGCAATGGCTACAACAACGGTGGTGATTACCAGGCCTACCTGTACGTGATCAATGCCAATACCGGCGCCCTGATTTCTGCCATCAAGGCAGGAACTTCCGGAACGGTGGGCAGCCCGAACGGCTTGTCAACGCCTGTAGCCATTGACAGTAACAACGATGGCAATGCCGACACTGTGTATGCAGGAGACTTGAACGGCACGATGTGGAAATTTGATTTGGGTGCCGCAAGCGCCACGGCGCTGCTGACCACTTCGCCGGCCCAGCCCATCACCATGTCACCTGGCGTAGCCAAACACCCCAGCGGGGGTTACATGGTCAATTTTGGCACCGGCGCCATGCTGAGTGCAGCGGACATGACCGACACCTCGGTTTTCGCTGTGTACGGAATTTGGGACGGAGCGCCAGCGGCCAACGCCGTCTTGCTGACGCAGACCCTGACCGCACGTTGCTACACCTCAGGCAATGCAGTGGCCGCCACTCCCTGCGCCAATCGCGTTCGCACGGTCAGCGTCAATCAGCCGGACTGGACGGCTGGGGCGACTCACCACAAAGGATGGAAGGTCACCCTGCCGGCTGGAGAAAAAGTGGTTGGGGATGGTAGTTTTGTTGAAAACGGACGTTTCTATTTCAACGGCTATAACCCTACTATTTCCAATACTGTTCAATCGTCAACGGTTTACGGTGAAAACTGGCTGATGGAACTCGACTACCTGACGGGTGGTACGGCCCTTGCCAACTTACCCTTTCTCGACCTGAGTGGAAATCATGTGCTGGATGATGATGACCGCGTCAAGTTCACGCCAACCCTGCTCACCACCGACAGCATCCCGGTTGGAAAGATGGTAGGTATTGGTGTCATGTCGCAGCCGGTGCTGGTGCAACTGAGCACCTTGAATAACACCTTGTTCAATCAAAATCCGGACGTGACGATTGTGCCAGTTGACCTGGGCACGGCTCAGGGCGTGACCGGCGGGCACTTCGATGTGGATATCTTCTATGGGGCGCCAACCGGCGGCGCGCAGGCCAGCGCCACCATCACGGTCGGCACAACGGGTCAGACCAGCCCGTTCCCCGCAACGCTGGGCGCTATCACCGTCGACGGTGTCACGATCGTGCCAGCTTTGACGGTCAGCGACATCACCAACGGTACGGACAACGTCAGCAGTACCTACAAGAACACAGCCATGATCGCGAACAAGGTTACAGGGGGTTTCACTGCGACCCGATCAAACAACGTCATCACGATCAAGGCGCCGATGGGTACCCAGTTCAACGGCAAAGCGATCAGCATCGGAGCCGGCACTTCGCAGACCCTGGTGAGCGCACGAGCAGCGGTTCCCGAGGTCGTGGGTGTTACCGGAGTGGCTCCGACCGATGGCAGGTTGGTCATTACAGATGTAGACCAAAAGAAGAGCATTTCAGTTCGGTGCGGCAGTACTGCTTACACCTTGGCTCAGACCACCTCGCTTGATGACAATGCCAAGAACAAGAGACTCGATGATCTCTTTTCCAAGATGAATACGACACTGAACGGGTACACCACCGCCTGCACCAAGACCACAACAACCAATAACAACGTGACCACAACATCGGGGCTGACTTGCACTATTTCGGCACCGGTCGGGGTTTCGGCTTGCAGTGGCGGCTTCACTGTCGATTCAAATATTAAAACGTCGAGCAACACCGGACCGTCGGGGGGCGTCAATCCAGTCACGGCGGTGCCAGGTTCACCGGCAATACCCCAGTCCGGCTGGACGAATTTTGCGCCGGCCGTGTCGGCGACGGCGTTCAACAACAGTGGTGTCGAACCCACCAGTGTCGGCGACTCCTGCGTTGACACCACCTGCAAGTACGAGAAGCACTTTCACCAGTACGACGACGTGTTTGATGTGACCGGTGTCAACTTGCTCAACCCCAGCAGTTCGACGCTGGACTTGAAGAACGGCATTCCTTCCCTAAACCAGAACTTCAAAGTGCTGGTGCAAAACCAGTACCTGAGTCCGGCGGTCAAACTGCACATTGGCGATCCGAGCTATTTGTACAACGTCGATCACGGCTATGTTTCAGTCAAGGACTATGTGACCTCCGACACGCTGGACCTTGCGACCTTGCAGACCTATCGACGCGACCCGAACGCAGTCTGGCCAGGCGCCGCCTCAACCGCTGCCGCCAGGCTGGCGCTGCCCAAGCCGATCGGTAGTCTGGCCTTCAACATGCCGCTGGACGCGCTGACGCCCAAGGACTGGTGGGGCAATCGGGATGTTCGGGTTGGGCTACACCCGACGGTCTACAGTTGTGTCTGGCAGGCTGCCGGCACCCACGACGGCAATATGTACCAGCCGGTTATTCCACCGGCCAACGGAACCAGTGGGCCGGGTACGGCGGGCTATACCAATTCCACGACACCCACCAGCGCCACTGGCGCGCGGCACAACGGGGCGCTGGTGATTCAGATCATCCGGGATACCACGCCCAACTCTGCCATTGAACAAAATGTCAGCGGTCGACCCGAGTACGGTTGGCGCGTCAAGTCAGGCCTGTTCAGTAATTATGTCCTTGCCGAATACGCAACCTACTGGCACCACCCGAATGGCAAGTGCTACTCGTCATCGGGTTGGTCCAAGACGCCCGCAGCCGATAACGGCGCCAGCACCCTCAGCAACAAGGCTATCGGTTCAACCGATCCCAAACTGGGCGATCTCAGCGCGGGCACAGGCGGTAGTGGCACTGGCACCATCACATCGGTGGTGACGAACGTCGTCGGGTCGGTCACCACCACCACGATTACCTACTCGGATGGCACTTACGCGACCATCACCCGAACCGCCAACGCCGATGGCAGTGTGACCATTGTCACGATCGATGCACTCAATGTTCGAACGGTGCAGACCATCGCCAATCCCGATGGATCCTTGAGAACGGGCGGCGATGAGCGGGCCCGCCAGGCAGCGCGCAGTGGTCGCATTTCGTGGCGTGAACTTGTGGCACCATAGGGTTTTCAACCGAGGGGGAGTGTTCGTGAAACGATTCAGCGCAAGGGGTTTCACCCTGATCGAGATGATGATTGTGGTTGCCATCGTGGCGATTCTGGCCGCTGTCGCACTGCCTTCCTACACGGCGCATGTGGTTCGTGCGGCACGGGTTCAGGCGCAGGCCGAGCTACTTGAACTGGCCAGCCTGCAGGAAAAGATCTTCCTCAATTCAAACAACTACAGCGCCAGTGTGACGGCAGCCTACAACGGCACCTCTGCCGGGGGGCTGGGGCGCACCAGCGGCATGACCAATGACGGTCGTTACACCCTGGCGCTGGATATCACCACGCCTTCGCAGACCTTTGTGCTGACTGCTACGCCGACCACTGGCGGAACCCAGGTGGGCGACGGGAATATCTCTGTCAGTGAAAGCGGGCGCCGCCTCTGGGGAAGCGCTTCCTGGTAGGGTAACTACCAATCTTCTGAAGCCGATTTTTCTTTGACTTGAGGGCGCTGCAGGCGCATTATCTGGCGCATATGCGCCAAAGCGTTCCAGGGAGGAAGGCGGGCCTGCTGATTTTTCAGGCCGGCTATACCTTGGTCGAAATTCTGATGGTGATGGCTTTGGGGACGATTCTGCTTTCCATTGCCGTGCCTTCGATGACGGAAATGCTTAACACGCAAAGGTCCAATGCGGCGGGCAGTTCTTTCTTGGCCAGCCTGAATCTGGCACGCGCCGAAGCCATCAAGCGCAATGCTCGCGTTGTCATCTGCAAGTCTGCCGCGGGCTTGTCTTGTGACCTCGCTGGTGGCTGGAACCAGGGGCGCATCATGTTTCACGACGTCAACAACAACGCTGCACTCGATGCTGACGAACAACTGATCGAGCGCCATGGAGCCATGCCGGATAGCTTGAGTTTGACTGGCAACACCCAAGTGGCCAACTACGTGTCGTACAGTGCCTCCGGATCGGCAAAACTGGTGAGTGGTGCCTTTCAGGCCGGTACTTTTACTTTTTGTCGGATGCCTGTTTCAAGCGCAGAGGTCCAGCAAATTGTCTTGAGCAGCACGGGCAGGGCACGCTCAAAAAAAGGCGTTGCTACTGATTGCCAGTAGCTTGTGGACGCCAACTTAGCGCCGGACTGCGTCGACCAGGGTTTTGAATTCGTCAATATCCTCAAAACTGCGGTAAACGCTGGCAAAGCGAACGTAGGCCACCTTGTCGAGTTTCTTCAACTCGCGCATGACGAGTTCGCCAATGCGTGTGGAAGGCACTTCCCGCACCCCCAGGGCCAGCAGTTTTTCTTCGATGCGTTCGATAGCACCATCGACCTGTTCAATGCTGACCGGGCGCTTGCGCAGTGCCAGCTTCATGGAAGCCACCAGTTTGGCACGCTCGAACTCAATGCGCCGACCATCCTTCTTGACGACCGCCGGAAAACTGACGTCGGCCCGCTCGTAAGTCGTGAAGCGCTTTTCGCACGAGGCGCAATGGCGCCGGCGCCGGATGAAGTCGCCGTCTTCAGCGACCCGGGTTTCCATGACCTGGGTTTCGCTGTGGCTACAGAAAGGGCATTTCATGGTGCAGTGGATTGCCGCGCTGCGCTCGCAATGACTGTCATCGGTACACAGGAAACTGGGCCGTCAACGCGTTGACCTTGGCACGTACCGCATCAAGGTTCGCACTGTCCCTTGGATGGTCGAGCACATCGGCAATCAGGTTGGCGGTAAGGCGTGCCTCCGCGTCCTTGAAGCCGCGTGTCGTCAGCGCCGGTGTGCCAATGCGCACGCCGCTGGTGACCATCGGCTTTTCCGGGTCATTGGGGATGGCATTCTTGTTGATGGTCATGTGGGCGGCACCCAGCACGCTCTCGGCTTCCTTGCCGGTGATGCCCTTGGCGCGCAGGTCAACCAGCATCACATGACTTTCGGTGCGACCGCTGACGATGCGCAGACCGCGCTCGGTCAGCGTTTCGGCAATGATCTGGGCGTTCTTCAGTACCTGCTGCTGGTAGATCTTGAATTCGGGCGCCAGTGCTTCCTTGAAGGCCACGGCCTTGGCGGCAATCACGTGCATCAGCGGACCGCCCTGCAAACCGGGAAAGATGGCGCTGTTGATTGCCTTCTCATGTTGCGATTTCATCAGGATGATGCCGCCACGCGGTCCGCGCAGGCTCTTGTGGGTGGTCGAAGTCACCACATCAGCGTGCGGCACCGGGTTCGGGTACACGCCAGCAGCAATCAAGCCTGCGTAGTGCGCCATGTCGACCATGAAAATCGCGCCGACATCCCGGGCCACCCGGGCAAAGCGTTCGAAGTCAATGCGCAGACTGTAGGCTGAGGCGCCCGCGATGATGAGCTTGGGTTTTGATTCGTGGGCCTTGCGCTCCATCACGTCGTAATCAATCTCTTCCTTGTCGTTCAGACCATAGCTGACGACGTTGAACCACTTACCGCTCATGTTCAGTGCCATGCCGTGGGTCAGGTGCCCGCCCTCAGCCAGCGACATGCCCATGATGGTATCGCCAGGCTTCAGAAAGGCCAAAAAAACGGCTTCGTTGGCCGAGGCGCCGCAATGGGGCTGCACGTTGGCGCAATCCGCACCAAAAATCTGCTTCACGCGATCAATGGCCAACTGCTCGGCCACGTCGACAAATTCGCAGCCACCGTAATAGCGCTTGCCGGGATAACCTTCGGCGTACTTGTTGGTGAGTTGAGTTCCCTGCGCCGCCAAGACAGCAGGCGAGGCATAGTTCTCGCTGGCGATCAGCTCGATGTGCTGTTCCTGGCGGGCATTTTCAGCCTGGATAGCAGCGAATATTTCGGGATCTGTCTGTTCAATAAGAAATTGGCGGTTGTACATGATGGGTCAGGAGGGGGAGAGAAGAGCAATTTTTTCAACGCTTTGATCTGCCTTGGCTGGGACAGACAAAGGCGCACCGGCTGGCTGGGGTGAAGAAGCAGTCAGCGGCACGATTCGTCCCTGGGCTACCAATTTCAGTCTGGCGTGCTCGGCCATGACTTTGCCCGTGTATCCGCTGTCGTCGTCAATGTTGGCGGCCCCCACATAAGAGCGCAGACCGCCCTCAATGGAGCCGGCGCGGCTGATGCATTCCTGCAATACGCGGGCACCCACCCGCAAGTTGGTCAACGGGTCGAAGGCGGCGAACTTGCCACCAAAACTCGCGTACTTGTCGCTGTGGACCATGGTCATCACTTGCATCAGCCCCTGGGCGCCAACCGGGCTTTGGGCAAAAGGATTAAATCCAGATTCGACCGCCATCACCGCCAGAATCAAGGTCGGATCCAACTTGGTGTGAAGGCTGATTTCATACGCCTCGGTTACCAGGGCGCTGATGGGCTCTGGCGCGACGCGGTACTTCTTGCTCAGCCAGTAAGCCACCGCTGCCTGTTGTCTGGGCAGATCCTGCGGATTGATGGCAGTCGCACGGTCACTGGCATCGGCTTCGCCAGACCAGCCCGTCAGTGCGATCTGGCGTGTTTTTAGCCAGCTGAACAGCTCGATTTCACCGACCTGGCGCAGTTCCGGCCGCACCGACATGGCAATGACGGCAAAGATCACGGCCAGCCCGACCAGAGCAAAACCGTTGTGCGTGATTTCAAAGAAGCCCTGGGCGACGTCACTGGCGAAAGTTCGCAGACCCTGGGTGAATTTTTTCGACGCTGTCATAGCTTTTCCTTCGTTCGCGCGGGCTGCTGTGATGCACTGCCGGGGGCGGCAACACACGCGGCACCTCGTTTGGGTTGGTACGCTATCAACAATCTGCCCTCTGAAAAGAAGTCTTGCAGAAGATTGAATATGCCGGGTTCGGCAGCGGGTTCGGGTTACCCCTGAATACTCCAGGGAAGCCGGATTCTAGGTTGTCATTATATATCAGGTCAACCATATGAAACTCATTCCTTATCCCTAAACAAAAGTTGAATTTGGCCTGGCGCGGCTCTAGACTGTGCTTGCCCGTCACACGATGGGCAACGCGCCGGCAGTAGCCAGTCCCTACCGCAAGGTAGCTGCGATAAAGCGGCCCCGGCAACATGTGGTGGCAATCTGTTGCCACCCAGCACTGGGGGACTTTACCCTCCCTTGGTGCGAGCCCTGACAGCATGGACCTTGTGTCAGCTGTCGAGCCCGGCGACTTGGCTTTGAGCCATTCGACCGGGCTTTCGTCTTTTTTGTTGCCGTGGCAGCGCAATTCCGGCGAAAATAGCGGCTCCTTCCCTGTCAGCACCCTGGCTCGGGTTTCTTTCTTTGTTCGTGCTACTCATGTTCCCTTTTCCTGCCAATCAAAAATCTGCCCCAGCTTCTGAAGAGACAAAATTTCCGGCCAAGACGCACGAGCCTCATCCCCTTGACATGGTGACTGGCGGGGCGTTCTCTGCCCCAACTTCGAGCGAGCGCACGGCGCGCATCCGTGAGTGGTTAATCAGTTCACCCGGCGTCGAGCAGATGCAGGCAGTTTTCAAGGAACTCAGCGGTAAGGACAAGGGCGCTGCCAAGCTGTTGCGCGAGCGCCTCGACGAGATCAAGCGTAGCAAGGGACAGGAATCGATTGCGCTGGAGTGGGGCGACAAAGCCAGCATCCTGCTGGCCCTGCCCAAACTCAACATTGCCGACGCCATGGCCTGGCAGCGCGATGCCGCCAAGGCCGGTGCGCCCCTGAGCAAGGAGCCGCTAGCCACGCTCAAGACCGAACTCAGTGACCGGGTGAAGGTGATTGAGGACTTGCAGCATCGGGTCCAGGTCCAGCGAGAGGCAGCGGTGCTGCTGGCACAACGCATTGAGGTGCTGTCCACCAAGTCGTGGCGCGACGCCCAGGTGCTGCTGGAGGCATTGCTGGCGGATGTGGAGCATTGGCAGGCCCAGGCGGCTGCTCTGCTGGGCGACGCAAACTGGGCCAGCGTGGACGTCAAGTTTCCACCTTTGCTGGATGCCTCAAGGGGTCAATTGCTGGTGGTCTGGGAGGCGTTCAAGGATGCGCTGGCGCAAGCCTGCGCCGCTGCGGTCGATCCCGCGGCGGCCTTGCCGCCGGTGCCGGTCTGGGCTGAAGAGCTGCGCGCCGCCCGAGGGGTTCTGGTTGAGGCAGCGCCCCGACCCAAGCGCGCTGCGATTGACCCGGAAGTCAAGGCGCAGGCCGTGGCGGCGGTGGCGGAGACGCTGGTCAAGCTTGAACAGGAAATATCTCAGGGGCACGGCAAAGCCAGTGCTGGCGCGGCGGCAGCCCTGCGCCATGCCCTGAAGGAGTACGGGCGGATCATCGACGACAAGTTGGAAAATCAGGCACACGCTGCGCTGGCCGCAGCGGGGGAACTCGAAGGCTGGCAGCGCTGGCGTGCCGATCAGTTGCGTGAAGAACTGGTGCAAAAGGCCGAGGCCTTGCTCAAGCGACCGGAGGGCCAGGCGATCGGCGGGCGCAAGATGCAGGAGACCTTGCGCGCCCTGCGTGAGCAGTGGAAGCAGACCGATCAGGGCGGCGCGCCGAACCACGGTTTGTGGAAGCGTTTCGATGACGCCTGTAACGAAGCGCACAAGGTGGTTGAAGCCTGGCTCGAAAAAGTCAAAGCGCAGTCAGCCGAGCACCGGGCACAGCGCCTGGCGCTGATCGAAGAAGTCAATGCCTGGGCTGCAGCCAATCAAACCGCACTGGACGATGACTGGAAAGGCTTCAACCGCATCCTGCACCAGTTTGGTGACCGCTGGCGTGACGGTGGGCACGTCGGCGAAAAGGTTTTTGCCGAGTTGCAGCCGCTATGGAAAGCAGCCATTGACGGTGCAGCGGCGCCTTTGGAGGCGCTGCAAGCTTCCAGCCTGGCGGCACGCCATCTCATGATCGATGAGGCCAGGGCCTTGGGCAGCGCGCCCGAACTGCGCATCGATGCCGTTCGCGGCTTGCAGCAGCGCTGGCAAGCCGAAGCGCATCGGGTGCCGGTGGATCGGCGTCAGGAACAAAAATTGTGGGAGGCGTTTCGCCAGCCGATTGACGAAGCCTTCAATCGCAAGACGACGCAGCGCCAGCAGGCAGACGCGGCACTGGGTGAGCGTGATCGCGTCGTACTTGATGCAGCGCGCTCGCTGGAAGCGGCCAATCTGGCAGGTGATGCCCAAGGCATTCGGGCTGCCATGAATGCGCTGGAGGCGGCACTGCGCGGACAGGCTCAAGCCCAGGCGGCAGTGCAGGTCGCAGTGACCGAGGTCAACACGGCGGTCGCTGCCATGGCGGCATCTGAAGCGCCCAGCGATGTGATTGACGGTACGGAAGTGACGGCGGTAGCGGATCTGGGCGCCCAAGGAGCCGACGCTCCTGCAGAGCCGGAGCCGGAGCCGGAGCCAGCGCCCAAGCCGGCGGCAAAGCCGGTGCGCGCTGTGCGCGGTGATGATCGCCCTGGCATGAAGAAGACCGAACCCACGCCACCAGGACGTGGCGGAAAATTTGGTGAGCGCAAGGACAACGGCAGAGACAAGCCGCGTGACCCTCGCGACAACAAGCCGGCGGCTCGCGCAGATGACCATGGCCCACGCAGAACCGGGCGCGACGAGCGCTTTGGCTCGGTGCCAGCCTGGCAGGAAGCACCACGCTTGGGAGATACCGCGTTTCGGGCGCAGCGCGATGCCGTGGAACATGCTCAACTGGCTCTGCGCAAACTCGCAGCCCAAGCTCACGGCGAGGCTCTGACTCAGGTCCTTGCCGCTTGGGAGCGGCGCGATGCCAGCTTGGTCCCGTCTGCGCAGGAGTTGGGCAGTCGCGTTCCTGCCGTGATCCGCGCGGGCTGGCTCAAGGCGATTAGCCAGGCGCCGGGCAACGACGGCGCTGTCGCTCTGCTGCGTCTGGAGATGGCCAGTGAAGTGCCAACACCCGCTGAGCACCTGAATGCGCGCCGTGCGTTACAGTTGCAACTGCTGACCCAACGCCACGATCCGGCGCCGGCACAGACCTGGGGTCAGGATGCAACCCAGGTTCTGGCCAGCGCGTACGATGCGGTTCAGGCGCGACGTCTGCAAAATGTGCTGAAGGTACTGTTAAAGCCCCATTAGTGGCTGACAGCGTCGCGTTGGGGGCGGGTCTGGCCCGCAGTCAGCTATTCATGAACCTAAGGGAGGTTTGCCAGTGGATTCTGCCGACGATTTGATCAAGCGCCTGGAACAGCTCAACGCTATCGGGGCAGCGCTTTCCAGGGAGCGCGACATCACGCGACTTCTTGAGCACATTCTGCTTGCAGCCAAGCAGATTACCAACGCCGATGGCGGAACGCTCTACCGGATGACCGGGGACGGTCAAAACTTGCGCTTTGAGATGTTGCGCACGGACTCACTGAATATCGCCATGGGGGGTACCTCGGGCAGCGCCATCAGCTTTCCGGATCTGCCCCTGTACGACGCGGCAGGCAAACCGAATGACTCGCTAGTGGCAGGCTATGCGGCGATTCACGTGCAGACGGTCAATATCGCCGACGCCTACAGCGAACCGAATTTCGATTTTTCCGGGACGCGTCGCTTTGATGAGCGGACTGGCTATCGATCCAAGTCGTTTTTGGCTGTGCCCATGAAGGATCACGAGGGTGAGGTGATCGGCGTCCTGCAACTCATCAATGCGCAGGCACCCGGCAGCAAGGAGGTGGTGGCGTTTTCGTTGGCCGATCAGAGTCTGGCCGAGTCCCTGGCCTCGCAGGCCGCCATTGCCTTGAGTAACCGGCTGCTGATGACGCAGCTCGAGGAACTGTTTGAATCCTTCATCAATGTGATCAACTTGGCCATTGACGAGAAATCTCCCTACACCGGCGGACATTGCCAACGGGTGCCAGCACTGACCATGATGCTGGCCGAGGCGGTTGCTGAAACGGTTAGCGGCCCGCTGGCTGGTTTCAAAATGGATGATCGCGATCGTTACGAGCTCAAGATCGCCGGCCTGTTGCATGACTGCGGCAAGATTGCGACACCGGTGCACGTGGTGGACAAGGCCACGAAACTGCAAACCCTGTTTGACCGTATCGATCTGATCGACACCCGTTTTGAGGTGCTCAAGCGCGATGCGGAACTGCTTGCCCTGCGTCAGCAACTGGCGCTGCGTGCGTGCGCTGATCCTCAGGCCGAGGCTGACATTGCGGCCAGTGCCCGGTCCACTGTTGCTGCACTGGAGGCCGACCGGGAATTCCTGCGCGCCAGCAACATTGGCGGCGAGACCATGAGTGAATCGGCACAGGAGCGTGTGCGCACCATTGCCAGCGGGCATGTCTGGTGCAACGTTGAGGGTGTGCAGGCACCATTCCTGACAGCCGACGAGTTGGAAAATCTGTCAATCCGAGCTGGCACGTTGACTGCGGCTGAGCGCAGGACCATCAATCAGCATATCGTGACGACCATCAGGATGCTTGAGCAGCTGCCCTGGCCCAAGCATCTCAGGAACGTGCCCGAATACGCTGGCGGTCACCATGAACGCGTCGATGGTAAAGGCTATCCCAAAGGCCTTGCGCGCGACCAGATGTCGGTGCAGGCACGCGTCATGGGCATTGCGGACATCTTTGAGGCGCTGACGGCAACCGACAGGCCGTACAAGGAGGGTATGAAGCTGTCACAGGCGGTGGCCACCATGAACAAATTCAAGGCCAATGGTCACATCGATCCCGATCTGTTCGATATTTTTGTGCAAAAAGAAGTTTACCGGCGCTACGCAGAGCAATTTCTTGACCCGTCTCAGATTGACGAAATCAGCGTTACCAAGCCCTAGGCCAAGGCTGCTGGCAGACGCTCAAAGCTAGCGCACGCTGGCGTCTGCCGTGGCTGTGTGGCATTCAGGCGCAGCACCGAAGCGCGCGGCGGATTGGCGCTGGCGTCCCAGTCGCTCAGCACGACACGCCGCAGACCCTGGCCCAGGTCATGCTCGCCCGGCTTGTGCGTGTGCCCGTGGATCAGGGTGCTCGCCCGGCTGGACCGCAAGCACTCGCATGTGGCCTGGCTGTCCAGGTCGACCAGCAAGTCACCCTTGGCCATGCCCTCGCTCTTGTGCTCCTCACTTTGTGAGCGCATCTGACGTCCAATGGCCTGGCGCTGGGCCAGCGACTGCTGCAGAAAAGCCTGCTGCCACTGCGCACTTCGGACCCGTGCGCGAAACTGCATGTAGTCGCTGTCTTGCAGACACAGGGCGTCACCGTGTGACAGCAACCAGCGCTCACCGGCAAATTCAAGCACCGTCGGATCGTCCAGCAGTTTCATGTTGCAGGCTGCGGCAAAGTCCGCTCCGACCAAGAAATCGCGATTTCCATGCATGAAAAAGAGGGGCAGACGCTGCGCCGTCGCTGCCAGAACTTGCGCGCAGCGCGCTGCAAAGTCATCGCCTGCACTGGCTGAATCGATCGCATCGTCACCAACCCACACCTCAAACAGATCGCCCAGAATGAACAAGGCGTCTGCCTGTGTGCGCTGCATGAAGTTGCGCCAGACGCCGAAGGTCGCTTCATCGCCCGCCTGCAGATGCAGATCGGCGATGAAATCCAGACGCTGCCAGTGTGCTGGCGCCTGCAGCAAGGCTGGTGACGCCAGGGCACTCATGTCAAAGGGCTACGGCTTTCTCCAGAATGACGTCCTCCACCGGCACGTCGTCGTGGTGGCCGCGTCTGGCGGTCTTGACGGTCTTGATCTTGTCGACCACTTCGGTTCCGGCGACGACCTTGCCAAACACGGCGTAACCCCAGCCTTGCGCTGAAATGCCGGTGTGATTGAGGAAGCCGTTGTCGGCAACGTTGATGAAGAACTGTGCGGTGGCCGAATGGGGGTCGCCGGTGCGGGCCATCGCCACCGTGTAATTGAGATTCTTCAGGCCGTTGTTGGCTTCGTTGTCGATCGGTTTGTCGCCCCGCTTTTCTTTCATTCCAGGCTCCATGCCACCGCCTTGCACCATGAAACCCGGGATGATCCGATGAAAGACGGTATTGTTGTAGTGGCCTTTGTTCACATAGCTCAGGAAGTTGGCAACCGACTTGGGTGCCTTGTCCGTGTCCAGTTCAAGGGTGATGACGCCGTAGTTGGCAATGTGGAGTTCGACTTGGGGATGGCTCATGATTTCTTTTCAAGGGTTGCGGAGTTGATGAGGATGGGTGTTCTTGGCGCGTCGCTGGGAAACGGACCACCTGCGCCGGTGGCCGCGCTTTTGATTTTCTGAATCGTCTCGCTGCCGCTCACCACCTTGCCGAAGACGGTATAGCCAAAGCCGTCGGGGGAGGGCGCATTGAGCTTGGCGTTGTCCGTGACGTTGATGAAGAACTGGCTGGTGGCCGAGTTGGGATCGCTGGTGCGTGCCATGGCAATCGTCCCGACCTCGTTCTTCAGACCGTTGCTGGCCTCCAGTACGACGGGGGGCCGGGTTGGCTTTTGCTGGTACTTGCCGTCATAGCCGCCGCCTTGCACCATGAAGTTGTCGATCACGCGGTGAAAGAGCGTACCGTCATAGTGCTTGTCTTTGACGTACTGCAAAAAATTGGCAACCGTCTTGGGCGCCTTGTCCGGATAAAGCTCGACCACAAAATTACCCGCGGTCGTGACGAACTTGACGCGAGGCGCTTCCTGGGCCAAGGCTCCCGCGGATGCAAAAAACTGCAGAGCGGTGGCGAGCGCAAAGGCAACTGCCACCGGGAAACGTGTCCACTTCATCCAATCACTCCTTCATAAAAAATCTTCCACTGCCCACGCTGACGTTCCCAATACTGGCGTCGCGTCGGGCCGGTGCGGCTACCTTCAGCAACTTCACCAAAGGTGACGACCATGGTGTCGGCAGCGTCGGTCCAGCGCAGCATCGAAAGGTCCTTGAACTCAATGGCACGTCCGCGTGTCTTATCGAGTTGACTGCGCAAACCAGGAGCCCACTCGGCCAGTGTCTTGCCGTTACTTTGGAAATCAGGACTGTAGAAGCCAAGAACCTGTTCCATGTTACCGCGCGATTTGGCGCTTTGCCAGGCTGCCAGTGCCGCTTCAAAGGGTTTGCTTTCCTGGCGCGCCACATTCGGGGCGATCCATTGAAGAACCGGGGCAATCACCACGGGCGTGGTGCGGGTCTGTACCGTGCGGATGATCTGGGCCAGATCCGGGTTGGCCAGCACCACGCAACCGTCGGTCGCCTGAGGCGGTCGGGCGAACTGGTTCGCTGGCGTACCGTGCAGCCAGATGCCGCTGCCGGTCTTGCCACGTCGGCTGTCAAGTTCGTTGGGATAGTTGATCGGCAATGCCCCGGAACCGTAGAAGTCTTTGAGCGATTGTCGGCTCAGACTGCCGGTGATGAAATAGACACCCAGAGGCGTGCGCGCATCCCCCTCGGTCTTTTTTTCGTAGCCTGACTTCCCGATCGAGATGTAATAGTCAGCGATCAAGGTCAAACCACTGGCCTTGTTTTCAAACAGATAGAGGCGCGAACGCGAAGCGTCGACGGCAATGGCATGCCGGTTACGTGATGACAGGGCCAGAAACTGCGATGGCAACGCACCCGCAGGCGGGCGCTCGCGCAACGCTCTGAGCCGCAACTGTGATTCGTCGCGCAGATCACCCAGCGCCGCTGCCGCCTCCTTGGAGACAGGTTGCGGTACATCACCGACGGTCTGAACCTGACGGATACGTGCCGAAAGCAGATCTCCGTACACCAGTTGTGCAAGCTGAAAATTGGGATAGTCGCGAACCAGGTTTTGCGCCTGCTCGAGTGCCTGGCGGCTTTCGGATCGGGCCACCAACTGGTAAATCTCGATCAGCCGATGCTCCGCCAGACCCGGGTCAACCGGCACGGCGGGCGCTGCCGGACTCGCCGGCACGGCCTTCTTGCTCTTGCCGGGTGACTTTTTGTGTGCGCTGGCGCTCGCCGATGCCGAAAGCGCGACAAGGGCTGCAACAAGAACAGGAAAAATATACCGCCTCATGGGGTCATCAGACGATGCTACGAAGCGCTACCGCCAGCCGTGGCGGCGATCCGTAAGCCAGCATCAGTTGCCTGAAGATTCCTTGGTGATCAGCCAACGATCGCCCGTCTTGAGCAGATGCAGTGTCTTGCGGCTCGATACGGACAGCGCGCCAGCGTGGTACTGCTGGCGGAACTTGGCCACCGCCTTGTTGGCGCTGATGGTGACGTCCAGATTGTCGAGCTTGACGCTGATGCTGTTTTTGCCAACGATGCGTTTGCGGCGGTCTTCTTCCCAGGCAGCGCGTGACTGTTTGCCCGGTGGCGCGAACTCCTTGCTGTAGGCGCCAAGGTAGCCCGCCATGTCTTTGGCAGACCAGGCTTTGGCCCAGGCCATTACCGCGTCCTGTGCGGCCTGTTCAGCGGCGCTGTCGGCGCTTGCCGCCGCAGGTTTCGCTGCTGGCACGCTTGGCGGTGTCGCCGCAACCGGCTGCGCTGCCGGGGCGGGCGCGGTTGCCGAGGCAACGGGTTTGGGCGCCGCCGTGGCGGCCGCACTGGCTGCAGCAGCCACGGTCACGCTCGGACGCTGACCCTTGTTGCCAGGACTGAACAATTCGCGAATCAGGGCCAGCTTGGGCGGCACGGCCGCGTTGGCGCCGTCAAGCTGCAATGCCTTGTTGTAGGCCTGGCTGGCAAGCCGGGCATAGACATCGCCCAGGTTCTCGTGCGCTGTCGAGTAGCTCGGGTTGGTTCGGATGGCCATTTCGAGTGCTGCTCTGGCCTTGTCAAATTGACCCTGTCCGGCATACAGAACCGCCAGGTTGTTGTACGGCTCAGGCAACTCAGGGTAATCTTCCGTGAGCTTGGTGAAAGTTGCGATGGCCTCGGCCTGTTTGCCCGAACTGCGCTGAATAACGCCTTTAAGAAAGCGCATCTGCGGGTCGTTCGGTTTACCGGCCAGGAACGCATCGGCCTTGGCCAGGGCCTCGACCAGTTTGCCGGTGCGCAGCAACTGGCTGACATCGGCCGACTCATCTGCATGGACAGGCATGAGTACGCAGGCGGCAATCAGCGTGAGCAGGCGAATGCTGGTGAAAATAACGGAGTGGTCGAGCTTCATGAAGTGTCTGGATCCCTACTGTGTGAATGCCCCTTGCGAGAGCTGAGCCGGCAGAGCTATATACTGGCCGTAATTGTAGCCCACGAGGCACTGTTGAGTGCATTCCTGGTCAGCCCTTGTTTTACCGTCACTATCGAGGCCGCCCCCGTTTGGATTCCCGAAGTTTCTTCTGTTAGTCACCCATGAGTTTACGCATTTACAACACGCTGGCGCGTGCGCTTGAGCCCTTGTCGCCACTGCAGGCAGGCCACGTTCGAATGTACGTTTGTGGCATGACGATTTATGACTTGTGCCACATTGGGCACGCCCGCATGGCCATGGCTTTTGACATGGTGCAACGCTGGCTCAAGAGCAGCGGCTACCGCGTCACCTACGTGCGCAACATCACCGACATCGACGACAAGATCATCCGGCGTGCTCTGGAGCGTGGCATCAGCATTCGGGCCCTGACCGACGAGATGATTGCCGTGATGCACGCCGACATCGGTCAACTCGGTATTGAGCCGCCAACGCTGGAGCCGCGTGCCACCGAATATGTGCCACAGATGCTCGACTTGATCGGCCAGTTGCAGGCCAAGGGCCTGGCCTACCAGTCAAGTTCTGGTGACGTCAACTACGCGGTCCGAAAATTCCCCGGCTACGGCAAGCTCTCAGGCAAATCGCTTGACGAGTTGCGTGCCGGCGAGCGCGTGGCGGTGCTCGATGGCAAGGACGATCCGCTGGACTTCGTTCTGTGGAAGGCGGCCAAGGAGTCCGAGCCCGATGACGCCAAATGGGACAGCGCGGCCTTGGGCCATGACTACGGCAGGGGGCGCCCGGGTTGGCACATCGAGTGCTCGGCCATGAGCTGCCAGACACTGGGTGAAACCTTTGACATTCATGGCGGTGGCGTCGATCTGCAGTTCCCGCACCACGAAAACGAAATTGCGCAAAGTGAGGGCGCTAGCGGCAAGCCACTGGCCAAACTCTGGATGCACAACGGCATGGTGCAGATTGACAATGAAAAGATGTCCAAGAGCCTGGGCAATTTTTTCACGATTCGCGAAGTGCTGGCCAAATACGACGCCCAGACCGTGCGCTTCTTTCTGCTGCGCACGCACTACCGCAGTGACCTCAATTACAGCGATGTGCATCTTGATGACGCTCGCAACTCCCTGAAGCGCTTGTACACGGCGCTCGATCTGGTTAAACCCGCCGTGGTACAGATCGACTGGGCGCAGCCCTATGCGGCGCGCTTCAAGGCAGCCATGGACGAGGACTTTGGCACGCCCGAGGCTGTTGCCCTGCTGTTTGAACTGGCTGGCGAAGTCAACCGGACCAAGTCGATGGAACTGTCCGGCTTGCTCAAGGCGCTGGGCGCTTGTCTTGGATTGCTGCAAGGCGACCCGAAGGAATTTTTGCAAGCCGGAGCCAGACTCGACGAGAGCGCCATCGCCGCTTTGATTGCAGAGCGCGCCGCTGCCAAAGCGGCTCGCAACTTCGGCGAGGCCGACCGGATTCGCCAGGCCCTGTTGGCCCAGGGCATTGTGCTCAAGGATTCGGCCACCAGCACGAGCTGGGAGGTTGTGCAATGACAGCGGCCAAAGCAGCAGATCTTTGCGCGCCCCCGCCCTACTGGGAAGAGGCACGCAAACACCTCATGAAAAGAGACCGCGTGATGAAGCGGCTGATCCCCCAGTTCGGCGATGTCTGCCTGCAAACCCGGGGTGACGCCTTTGTTACGCTGGCGCGCAGCATTGTCGGGCAGCAGATCTCGGTCAAGGCGGCGCAAACGGTGTGGGACCGCTTTGTCGTGCTGCCAAAGAAGTTCAGCGCGGCCAATGTGCTCAAACTCAAGGTGGACGACATGCGTGCGGCCGGCTTGAGCGCGCGCAAGGTGGAGTATCTGGTGGACCTGGCACTGCATTTCGTGAACCGCACCAGCCCGGTGACGGTCTGGGAAGCCATGGACGACGAGGCCATCATTGCCGAGTTGACGGGCATCCGGGGCATCGGGCGCTGGACCGCCGAGATGTTCCTCATTTTTCACATGCTGCGGCCCAACGTACTGCCGCTCGATGATGTCGGTCTGATCAACGGCATCAGCCGGAGCTACTTTTCCGGCGACGTTGTCAGCCGCAGCGACGCCCGTGAAGTCGCCGCCGCCTGGGCACCGTACTGCAGCGTGGCAACTTGGTATATTTGGCGCTCGCTGGATCCGCTGCCGGTGGCATACTGAAACCTTGTGGGACAGACCAAAGCGACACACAGTGCGCGTGCTCTGTCCCCAACTGATTAGAAGGACCGTTTGTGGCCAAAAAAACCTTCCTGGATTTCGAGCAGCCGATTGCCGATCTGGAAAACAAGATTGAAGAGCTGCGTTACGTGCAGACCGAGTCGGCGGTGGATATTTCTTCTGAAATCGATCAGCTTGCCAAGAAAAGCCAGCAACTCACCAAAGACATTTACAGTGACTTGACGCCTTGGCAAATCACCAAGATTGCACGCCACGCCGAACGTCCCTACACACTGGACTATGTGTCCGAGATCTTCACGCATTTTGTCGAGATGCACGGCGACCGCCATTTTGCCGACGACCTGAGCATCGTCGGTGGCCTGGCGCGCTTCAATGGCACACCCTGCATGGTGCTGGGGCAGCAAAAAGGGCGCGACACCAAAGAGCGCGGCCTGCGCAATTTCGGTATGAGCAAACCCGAGGGTTACAGAAAAGCGCTGCGGCTCATGAAGACGGCCGAGAAGTTCAAGCTGCCGGTGTTCACTTTTGTGGATACCCCCGGCGCTTATCCGGGCATCGATGCCGAAGAGCGTGGCCAGTCCGAGGCCATCGGCCGCAATATTTTCGAGATGGCGCAGCTCGAGGTACCCATCATCACAACCATCATCGGCGAGGGCGGTTCCGGCGGTGCGCTGGCCATCTCGATTGGCGACCAGGTCTTGATGCTGCAGTACGCGATCTATTCGGTGATCAGCCCGGAAGGCTGCGCCTCCATTTTGTGGAAGACTTCGGACAAGGCAAAGGAAGCGGCGGATGCCCTGGGCATCACGGCGCACCGTCTGAAGGCGCTGGGCTTGATTGACAAGATCGTCAACGAGCCGGTCGGTGGTGCGCATCGCGATCACAAGCAGATGGCGGCTTTTCTGAAACGCGGACTGAACGATGCCTTGCGTCAGGTCAGCGACTTGAAGGTCAAGGAACTGCTGGACCGGCGTTACGAGCGCCTGCAGAGCTACGGGCGTTTCACCGATACCAAGGTGACGGCCAAATAGTGTGCTGAGCAGCAGCTTCGCCCAGGCGCTTGCCGACTTTTCACCGGAACTGCCGCTGGCCGTAGCCTACAGCGGCGGGCCGGACTCAACGGCATTGCTGCTGGCCTGCGCTGAAAAGTGGCCCGCTCAGGTGACGGCCATTCATATTCACCATGGCGTGCAGGCCGCTGCCGACAGCTTTGAGCAGCATTGCCGCGAGACTTGCGCGCGGCTTGGCGTGCCTTTGATCGTGATCGGCGTGAATGGTCGTCACGCCAGCGGGCAGAGTCCCGAAGACGCCGCGCGCCGGGCCCGCTACCAGGCCTTCGACGACCTGGCCAGGGATCCTGCGACCCTCTTCAAGAGTCTGGCGATAGCGCAACATGCCGATGACCAGATTGAAACCCTGCTGCTGGCCCTGAGTCGCGGCGCCGGTTTGCCTGGCCTGAGCGCCATGCCGGAACAATGGGTGCGCGGGGATGTGACTTACCACCGGCCGCTGCTAAACGTTTCTGCATCGGACATCAGAACCTGGCTCGAAAGTCGGGGCGCCGACTGGGTGCTGGACCCCAGCAATGCCAACGAACAGTTCACGCGCAACCGCATCCGCGCGCGTCTGCTGCCCGCGCTGCAGGCAAGTTTTCCCGAGTTTCGCGCCACCTTTGCACGCAGCGCTGCCCATGCCGCGCAGGCGCAAGTCGTGTTGCAGGAAGTGGCGGCGCAAGACCTTGAACGGGTGGGTTTGCCGCCACAGATTGCCGCGCTGCAGCGGCTCAGCCAGGCCCGTCGGGCCAATCTGCTGCGACACTGGCTCAAGACGGCGCATGCGGTGGTGCCCAGCACGGCGCAGCTGGCGGAACTGCTGCACCAGATTGCCTGCTGCACCACGCGCGGGCACAAAATCCAGATCAAAGTGGGCGGCGGTTTTGTGCAGCGCAGGGGTGCCGACCTGCATTGGTACAATCCCTAGGTCCAAAAATTATTACCTGATTCTCCAATGGCATTGATTGTTCATAAATACGGCGGCACGTCCATGGGTTCCACGGAACGCATTCGCAACGTCGCCAAACGCGTCGCCAAATGGGCACGCGCCGGCCACCAGATGGTGGTCGTGCCCTCCGCCATGAGCGGTGAAACCAACCGCTTGCTGGCGCTCGCCAAAGAACTCGCTCCGGCCAGGACCGACGACGCTTATGGCCGCGAGCTCGACATGTTGGCCGCCACCGGCGAGCAGGCATCGAGCGCCTTGCTGGCCATTGCGCTGCAAGCCGAAGGCGTGCCCTCGGTCAGCTACGCCGGTTGGCAGGTACCCATTCGCACTGACAGCGCCTACACCAAAGCGCGCATCGAATCGATTGACGACACCAAGGTTCGTGCCGATCTGCAGGCCGGCCGCGTTGTCATCGTCACCGGCTTTCAAGGGCTGGACGAACTTGGCAACATCACGACGCTGGGTCGTGGCGGCTCCGACACTTCGGCGGTGGCGGTGGCTGCCGCGATGAAGGCCGACGAATGCCTGATCTATACCGACGTTGATGGCGTTTACACGACCGACCCACGCATCGTCCCGGAGGCGCGCCGACTGACCACGGTGAGCTTTGAAGAAATGCTCGAGATGGCCTCCATGGGCTCCAAAGTGCTGCAAATCCGCTCGGTCGAGTTTGCTGGCAAGTACAAGGTCAAGTTGCGCGTTCTGAGCAGTTTTACACCCTGGGATATCAATATCAACGAAGAAGCCACCTCCGGCACCCTGATTACTTTTGAGGAAGATGAACACATGGAGCAAGCCATTGTTTCCGGCATTGCATTTAGCCGCGAAGAAGCCAAAATTTCGGTGTTGGGCGTGCCCGACAAACCCGGTATTGCCTACCAGATTGTTGGTGCCGTGGCCGATGCCAACATCGAGGTCGATGTCATCATCCAGAACATCAGCAAGGATGGCAAGACCGACTTCAGCTTTACCGTCAACC
>JBAXOZ010000002.1:0-50209 GCA_037132975.1 Comamonadaceae bacterium | reverse complement strand
CCTTATCTTGCGAGATCGAGCACCGACTGGAACAGGGTGTTGGCGATCTGCATCAACTTGCCCGAGGCCTGATAGGCCTGCTGGAAACGCAGCAGATTGGCTGCTTCTTCATCCAGATTCACGCCCGAGAGCGATTGCAGTGACTGCTTGGCTTGGGCAATGACGTTGACTTGTGCCGTCGCCGACATGTCTGTTTGCCTGGCGGTATTGCCGATCTGACTCACCATCTCGCTGTAAGCGCCCCCGAAGGTGATCGTTGCCTGGCTACCCGCGATACTGGCATTCTTGCCCAGGGTATTGCTGGCTTGCAGTGCCCCCAGCGCGAGCGCATTGCGATTGTCTGAGACGCCATTGCTGTTGCGCGAGAGGGTGAACGTATCGCCATTCGATGGTGTCCCGGAGATCGAGAAACTCAATCCATTGAAAGTGATGGAACTGCCCGCGGAATACGCGATGGCGCCGACGGCGGGTGTCGCTCCAGTGACCGCAAACGTCTGGGTTGCTGTAGCGTAGGTGAGAGTCACTGGCGTGTTCAGCGCTGGCAAGGTAGCTACGCTGGAGACGCTTCCGGCGGTAATGGTGGCGTTGCCGCTGTTCGTGAGCGAGGCCGCAGTGCGAATCGGGGCGGCAGCGGCAATGTCTTGCGGACTTTTCACCGCCACCTGGATGCTGCCGCTGGCAAAGCGCGTCGGCTCAATCGTCCAGCTGTCGTTCACTGTGGCGCCAGACGGTAGTGTCAAAGTGAGCCCGTCCTTCGTAATGGTCCCGCTGGTTCCGACGCTAAACGGCGGGACCAGCCAGGTGGTTCCGTCCGAAGTTCGCGTCAGCGCGAAGTTCTCGTTACCACCCGAACTCCCGGTGTATTTGAGGCTGTAGCTGCTGGTCGTGAGCGCCGAGGCATCCTGCAATGTGGCCGAGACGGTGGCGAGAGGAACTGAGTTGTCCGAATTCGGCAACACGGCCGGACCGGCAAAGGAAAAGAAGTCACTGTCGAGCGTGCCGTTCAGATCCTGCCCAAGCCGGTGCTGCACGTTGAACGATTGCGCCAAGCCAATGGCCACGCGCCCCAGCGCATTTTGAGCGGCATCCAGAGACGCACTTCGAAAACTGAGCACGCCCCCCAACAGCCCGCCCTGGAGGCTGGACTCGGCGAGCGGCGTGATCGAGTTGGCGCTCTTGTACCCCACCGTGATGCGTTCCGGGCTTTCGGCGGAGGGCGTGGCAGCCAGCTCGAACACACGCGCGCCGACCACCAGAGACTGGCCATTGCCGATGAAGATGTTGTAGTTGCCATCGCTGTCTTTGAAGACGGAGGTGTGCACTTCCTGATTGAGTGCTGTGACCAGCGCATCGCGCTGATCGCGCAGATCGTTGGCAGGTTGCCCGTTCGCGCCCTCAGCCGAGGCGATACGCAAGTTGAGATCGCCGACCTGCCTTGCGTAGCCATTGATCGAGTTGACGCTGGTGGTGATGTCTGCATTGATGCCGGTGTTCATCTGCGACATCTGCTGGTCGAAATCCTGGAAGCGTGCGGTCAGGGTGTTGGCAGCAGACAGCAGCGCCTGGCGCGAAGGCACCGACTCCGCATGGGCGGCGACATCGCTAACGCCATTGAAGAAATTGGAGAGTGCAGGCGCTAACCCCGCGCTGGGGTCGCTGAACATATTGCTGAGCTGTTTGATCTGGACGTTGTAAGCGTCCAGCTGGCTGCCCTGCGTCTGCGCCAGCGTGAGTTGGCCCGACAGCGTGTCGTTGTAAAGGCGTCGCACCGTGACGAGGCTGACGCCCTGCCCGAGAAAACCGGCACCACCGGATCGCGGGATGCTGGCAACCTGAACGACCTCCTGGCGGCTGTACCCCGGTGTTGACGCGTTACTGATGTTATGACCGGTCGTGATCAGCCCCGCCTGCGCCGCGTTCATGCCGCTGATGCCGATACCGAATACGCCCACTTAGCTGCTCCTTGCGACCACGTCGCTTGCATGTATTAGCGACCGTTCGGTCAAAAGATGGATGGCTGAACAAGTCATATTTGTTTCCCCTCAAGTAGTCAGGGTCTGCCGCAGACTCGCACCGTTGAGGACTTTTGTAAGCTTTTCGGCGTACCGGGGATCGGTAGCGTAGCCCGCACGCTGTAGCCCCTGGGCAAAGCCAGCGCTGTCGCTTTGCCTGAGCACGGCGGCGTAGCGCGGACTGTTTTGCAGCAAGCTGGCGTAGTCCTGGAATGCCTGTGCATAGGAAGCGTAGGCGCGAAACTTTTGTACCATCTTGCGTGGCGCCCCGTCCACGTATTCAGTGGTGGTGATGTCGACGGTGGCACCTTTCCAGTTGCGCCCGGCCTTGATGCCAAACAGGTTGTGGCTCGAGCTGCCGTCGGGGTTGCGGATCTCGCTCTTGCCCCAACCACTCTCGAACGCCGCATGGCCGAGCAAAAATTTCGCCGGAATGCCGGTGGCGCTGCTGGCTGCCAGCGCGTGTTCCTTCATGCGCGCGAGAAAGCTCTGACTGGCCACGGGGCCGCTTGTCCTGGCGTCAGCCGGCTTCGATGTCGCGGGCAATGGCGCCGCTGGCACAGCCGATGAATCGGCGGGCGCAGCCGTTTGACTGCGCCTGAGTTGGCGCAGCATCACGTCGGCCAGACCGATGCCTTTGGCCGACAGACTCTGTGCCATTTGCTGATCGAGCATCGAGGTGTAGGTGCGTGTCTGGTCGTTGTCGGTCGCGCCATCCTGTGGCGTGGCGTCCCGCATGCTCTTGAGCATCATTTGCAGAAAAACGGCCTCAAACTGCTGCGCCACCGCCTTGCTCGCCTGCTCGGGATCTTGTTTGGCCTGCAGTCGAAGCGTATCGAGGCCGCGCGCATCGAGTGCGAGCCCACCGCTGACCTTGCTGGTTTGTGTCATGGTGCCTGGACTCGGTGGGTTAAATGATTTCCAGCTCGGCGCGCAATGCGCCGGCTGCCTTCATGGCTTGCAAAATGGCCAGAAGGTCCTGCGGTGTGGCGCCAATGGCATTGAGCGACTTGACGACCTCGCCCAGGGAAACACCTGCCTTCACCATGGTCAGGCCACTCTTGTCGGAGCGAATCTCGACTTGTGCCCGCTCTGCCACCACGGTCTGCCCCTGGCTTGAGAGTGGCGACGGTTGACTGATCACCGGCTCGCTGTTGATAACGACGGTCAGATTGCCGTGGGCCACGGCGCAGGCCTGGATCATCACGGCCTGGTTCATGACAATCGAGCCGGTGCGTGCGTTGACGATGACTTTGGCGCTGGTCTGTGCCGGCGTGATTTCCAGACTCTCGATCTGGGCGATAAATGTCACGCGCTCATCGGCCGAGGCGGGTGCGCGCAAGCGGATGACGCGTCCATTGACCGCAACGGCCGTGTCGGGTGCGATGCGTTCGTTGATGGCGTCGACAACGCGCCGCGCGGTGCTGAAGTCCGTGGTGGTGAGTTCGATGCTGATGTGTTCGCCCTGACCCAACTCCGTGGGTACGCCGCGCTCGACGGTGGCGCCGCCACTGAGCCGTCCCACACTGAGGTGATTGACCTGGACGCTGGCGCCTCCTCCGGCCGAACTCGCCCCCGCGCCGCTCACCAGCACATTGCCTTGAGCGACGGCGTAGACCTGGCCGTCGCCGCCTTTCAGAGGTGTCATCAGCAGTGTGCCGCCGCGCAGGCTTTTGGCGTTGCCCAGCGAAGACACGGTGACGTCGATGGTCTGGCCGGGTCTGGCAAAGGCCGGCAGCGACGCCGTTACCATGACAGCCGCTACATTCTTGAGTTGCAGGTTGGTGCCCGCAGGCAGGGTGATGCCCAGTTGGGTCAGCATGTTGATCACGCTTTGCACGGTAAACGGTGTCTGCGTGGTCTGGTCGCCGCTGCCGTCCAGTCCCACCACCAGACCGTGACCGATCAGCTGGTTGCTGCGCACCCCCTCGATCGAGACCAGGTCCTTGATGCGCTCGGCGTGGACCGCGCCGCAGCAGACCATCAGCATCGAGAGCAGCCAGATCTTGATCGGTTTCATTTGGATTCTTTCGCTTTCTACGTGCTGCTAGAACGGGTTGAGTGAAAGCAGGGCACGCTGGAACCAGCCCATCGTTTGCGCTTCGTCCATGTAACCGTTGCCACGGTACTCGACGCGCATGTCGGCCACCTGGGTCGATGAGACCACGTTGCCAACCGCAATCCGGCTTGGACTGACGACGCCTGAAAATCGCACAAACTCGGCGCCCTGGTTGATGCCGATCTGCTTTTCCCCGCTCACTACCAGGTTCCCGCTCGGCAGAACTTCAATCACGGTGACGCTGATGGTCCCGGTGAAAGCATTGTTGCTGGCACTGTCACCTTTGCCATTGAAGCTGCTGGCAGATTTGGTGCCGAGGTTCATGCCTTCAAGGCCCCTGCCAGGCAAGCCAACGAGCGCGCTGACGGACGTGTTGTTGCCGCTGGTGCGCGCCGCGGTACTGCCTGACTTCTTGCTGGCGGCGGTGGTCTCGTTGATGTTGATCGTCAATATATCGCCAACGGCGTTGGCCCGCCGGTCCTCGAACAAGGCGCGGGGAGGGAAGCCCGGCTGGCCGGCATAACCGGGCTGGTAGATGGTGCCGTTGGTAGGCGGAGCGATGGGCTCTGCTGCAGGTCGCGCCGTCGTCGGTTGATGCACCATCGAAGGCGTCGGCGGCATCGTGACGGCGCAGGCGGTCAGCAGCAAGCTCATCGACGTTGCGACAGAGCGGCGAAAGAATTCGGAAATCATGCTCACCTCGGTCATGCTTGCAGGGATGTCTAGAGTTGTGCCAGTTTGGACAGCATCTGGTCGGACGTCGAGATGACTTTGGAGTTCATCTCATAGGCGCGCTGGGTCTGAATCATGGCGACCATTTCTTCGACCACATTGACATTGGACGTCTCGACGTTGCCGGCCATCAGTTTGCCTAGTCCGTTGGTGCCCGGGGTGTTCACACTCGGCGTGCCTGAGGAGGCGGTTTCGAGATACAGATTTTCGCCAGCACTCTGCAGCCCGGTGGAGTTGACAAAACTCGCCAATTGCAGGGCCCCAACCTGGGTGGGAGTGACGCTGCCTGGCAGCAGTGCGGACACCGTGCCGTCGACGCCAATGGTGACGCTCAGCGCGCCCGCAGGAATGGTGATCTGCGGCTGAATAAGATAACCGTTGGAGGTAACGAGTGCCCCCTGGTTATCGACCTGTAGAGATCCGTCGCGCGTATAGCCCAGCGTGCCGTCAGGTTGCAGAACCTGAAAGTAACCGTTGCCCTGGATGGCGACATCAAGTGCATTGCCGGTTTGCTGCAAATTGCCCTGAGAAAAAATCTTGACGGTTGCCACGGGCGTCACGCCGGTGCCAATCTGGAATCCCGAGGGCAGCTGTGTCTGCTGGGAGGACTGCGCACCGGGCTGGCGTAGGGTCTGATAAAGCAAATCCTCGAACACGGCGCGTGATCGTTTGAAGCCGTTGGTGCTGACGTTGGCCAGGTTGTTGGCGATGACGTCGAGTTGCGTTTGCTGCGCTTCGAGGCCGGTTTTGCCTATCCATAGGGATCGAATCATGCTGTACTCCAGTTCAAGCTGAGATGTTCAGAATCTGACTGGCCTGCGCTGCATTTTTTTGTGCATTGCTGAGCAGTTGCATTTGCAGGTCGAACTGCCGCGCCAGACTGATCATGCTGATCATCTCTTCGACTGCGTTGACGTTGCTGCCTTCGAGCGTGCCCGAAACCAGTGCAACGTTGGGATCAGCCTGCACGCTGGCACCATTGACCATGCGGAACAGGCCGTCGTCTCCTCGGACCATCAGCTTCTCGTCGGGATTGACCAGCTTGATGCGCCCCACTGCATCGACCGACTTGGGTGGTGGCACGGTCGATACGACCGAGACCGTGCCTTCCTTGGCAATGCTGATGTTGGAGTCTGGAGGAATCGAGATCGGCCCACCCTCGCCAAGAACATTGAGGCCGCTGCGAGTCTGCAACATACCGTTGGCGCCCACCTGCAGGCTTCCGTTGCGGGTGTAGGCCTCTTTGCCATTGGCCGTTTGCACGGCCATCCACCCCGGCCCTTGCAACGCAATATCGAGCTCGCGTCCGGTGCCCTGCAAGGGACCCGATGCAAAATTTGCACCCGCAGTCGAACTCACCACGAAAGCACGCGTTGGCATGCCTTCGCCCTGGACTGGCACCGCGCGAAACGCGCTCGCTGCTGCCCGGTAGCCATTGGTTGAAACGTTGGCCAGGTTGTTCGCCACCACGGCCTGTTGTTCGAGCGTATGTTTCGCGCCCGTCATGGCAACATAAATCATGCGGTCCATGCTAAGTCACCTTACTTCAAATTGACCATGGTTTGCATCAGCTGATCCTGGGTCTTGATCGCTTGCGCGTTGGCCTGATACACGCGCTGGGCCGTGATCATGTTGACCAGTTCGGCCGTCAGATCGACATTGGAATCTTCTTTGGCTGATGATTGCAGAACACCCAGGCTGGCAGTGCCAGGGATGCCGACCAGCGGCGGACCCGAAAGCGCGGTCTCGACCCACATACCATCGCCGCTCGCCAACAGCCCCTGCGTGTTGGTGAAATTCGACAGCGCGATCTGGCCGAGCGTCAGATTCTGGCCATTGGTGTATTTGCCGAAAATAATACCTTTGGGGTCGATGCTGTAGCTGCTCAGTGTGCCCGAGGACGCGCCATTCTGGGACAAGGCCGTCACGCCAAAGGCCGAAGAAAACTGTGTCATTCCGCTGTAGTCCACCGTCACCGAGAGGGCGTCGGCACCAGCCCCAGTGGGCAGTGTTGCCATTGTTGCTATTGTCATTTCCACTGCCGGAGCAGCGGAGGCGGGAGCCACGTAAGCGCCGGCTGTGCTGAAATTCAGTACCGTGCTTCCGCCCTTGTCGGGGGCGACGCCATCGATGTAGACGGTACTATTCCACTCGTTTGCTTTGGTCTTGTTGAAGTAAAACGTCAGGGTATGTGCTACGCCCAAGCTGTCGTAGGCGGTCGATGGAGTCGACCAGTTGTAAGTCTTTGGGTCCGTGATTTTCAGTCCGGCGATCGGCAGAATCGGTTCGTTGCCCGGAAGATTCGCCCCCAAGCTGGTGGCCGATGTTGGACGGGGTGCCTGGTCAGCCGTGCTCAACTGCAGATTGATCAAGACGTTGGGCACAATGGCACCATTGACCGCCTGGTAGCCGGTGAGATTGTGCCCGCCCGGGCCCGTGATAAAACCATTCTTGTCGAGGTTGAAGTTGCCGTTGCGGGTGTAGCTGATGGCACCGTTGTCGTTCATTCGCAAGAAACCCTGTCCGCTGATGGCGACATCCAGCGGGTTGTTGGTAACCGTGATCGCACCCTGGGAAAACTGCTGGTTCACCGACGTGACTTGGGTACCGATGCCGATCTGGGATCCTGAAGCGCCCGCGGATGCTGCGGCAGACATATCACTAAAGACCGCGTACGCCAGCTTGAACCCGGCCGTGGTCGAGTTAGCGACGTTGTTGCCGATGACGTCGAGGTTCTTGGCTGCGGCGCTCAGGCCGCTCAATCCTTGCTGGAAACTCATCTGGTTTCTCCTTGTTGAAAATTGATTTCTGCTGACATTACATGACCTGCCTAACGTCCGAGAGCGCTATCGCGCCGATCTCGTTGACGTTCAGCGTGACACCGGTCTTGCCCGTCGTCACGCTGGCGACCTGGCCCACCGCGAGTGCAGTGGCGCCGATTTTCTTGCCGCCCGAAGTGGCCTCGATCGCGAAGCGGTAGTTGCCGGAGGCTGCATTGGTGCCACTGTCTGTGGCGCCGTCCCACTGGAAGCTCAATAGACCTGCGTCCTGCGCTCCAAGATCGACCTTGTGCAGTAACTGCCCGGAGGCGTCAAGGATGGATACCGTGACCGCGTCCGCTGCGGCGTCCAACTCCACGCCACCGACGGCCGAACTGCCCTGCAGGAGAATCACATTTCCGGGTGCGAGCACGTTGTGCCCAATCATGGAGGTGGCCTGCAGAGACTGCGCAGAATTGAAACTTGTCGCCATGCTCTGCATGGTCGCGTTGAGCTGGTCAATGCCGCTTACGGTACTGATCTGCGCCATTTGCGATGTAATTTGCGCGTTGTCCATGGGATTGAGCGGATCCTGATTCTTCAACTGTGTGACCAGAAGTTTGAGGAACCGGTCCTGTGCGTCGCTGTTTACCGAAGCGCTGCTTGCGGCGACGGTGCTCTGGGATGCGGCGGTGGTTGCGCTTATCGTGCTCATGCTGAGGTCCTTGTTGCTGGTTGCAGGGCTTACTGTCCGAGGGTGAGCGTCTTGAGCATCAGCGTCTTGGCTGTGTTGAGCACTTCGACGTTGTTTTGATAGGACCGTGCGGCGCCGATCATGTTGACCATTTCCTCCACCGGACTGACGTTGGGCATGGCAACATAGCCACGCGCGTCGGCGAGCGGATGCTTCGGGTCATAGACCTGTCTGCCAGGTGAGCTGTCCTCGGTGACACCTACCACCTGGACGCCACTACCGGTTGCGCCGCGAAGCGGCTGTTCGCTGAATACGATGTGCTTGGCCCGATAGACCTGGCCATTGGAACTGGTGACACTGTCGGCGTTGGCCAGATTGCTGGCGACGACGTTAAGCCGCTGCGACTGTGCCGTCATGGCGGAGCCGGCGATTTCAAATACGTTTAGCAAAGACATGGTCTAGTCATCCTTGAATCGCAGCCGTCATCTTCTTGATCTGGCCGCTGAGAAAGGTAAGGTTGGCGTCGTAATGCACAGCGTTTTCGGCAAAACGGTTGCGCTCGATGTCCATGTCAACGGTGTTGCCGTCGATACTGGGCTGCTGTCCGCTGCGATAGAGCGCTTCGGCGGGCGCACTGCTTGTTGTCGTGCCGGCGAGATGCTTGTCGCTGCTCACACGCAGCGGCAAAGTGGATGATGTGCCTGTGTTGCCAGCCTCGGCGTTGCGCAGCGCCGCCGCGAAATCGATGTCACGCGCCTTGTATCCGGGCGTATCGGCATTGGCAATGTTCGATGCCAGCAGTTGTTGACGATAGGCGCGCACATTGAGTGCGTTGGCCTGGAACTGGAACAGTCTGTCAAGTGATTCAATCATGGCGTATGTGTCAGTATGTTTTGATCTGCGCTTGGCGTTTACCTTGACCACATGGTAGGCGTCGTGGATTTTTGGAGCGGCCGGAGTAGCACGGAAAAGTCCATGCACTTCATCGCTTTATCCGGCATGTAGCGGCAATTGTTGCCGCCTGGGACGGCGGTGATAAAGGGAGCATCAGGGGGGCGAGTCGCTTGATTGCGATTGCCATAGACTGGATTAGCCGATGAAAAGCATTGCTTATCCGGCGCTGTTTGGAGTCGTGCCCGGATATAGTTTGTTCAGTGGTGCAGCTTCAAGTGCTGCGTTGCCACGCTGGAGAATATCGATGAACTTGCGAAACTGTGTGCTGGCCCTGCACTTGCTGTGTGGCTGCGCGGCCTGGTGCCATGCCGCTGTCGAGAAGGCGCAGCTTGGGCAAATCGTCGGTGCGATTGAACAACTGCTGCAGCAGCAGGCGGTGGGGCTGCCGGGCAGAGTGAGTTTCACCATCGGCTCGATCGACAGGAACTTGAATCTGCCCGCTTGCGCTGCGCCCGAAGCGTTCATGGCTGCGGGCGCGCGCGTGTGGGGCAACACCAGCGTAGGTGTGCGCTGCATGGGGGATAGCCCGTGGACGATCTACATTGCGGTGTCGGTCAGGGTGATGGCTGAAGTGGTGGTTGCTGCGCATCCACTGACGCGGGGCAGAGCCATAGAAGCAGCTGACCTGGCACTGCAGGAGGCAGATCTCGGACTTCTTCCCGGTGCGGTCATGACCGACACCGGACAGGCGATCGGGCGAATCGTCACGGTCGGTGTTGCTGCAGGACAGCCACTGCGGCAGGATTTGCTTCGCGCGCCTCTGGTCATTCAGCAAGGACAGTCGGTCACCCTGCGCGCACAAGGCGCTGGCTTCAAAGTGAGTGCTGCGGGCAAGGCACTGACCAACGCCATTGAGGGTCAGGTAGCACAGGTTCGTACCCTCACAGGCAATACCGTCAACGGCATCGCACGTCCCGGATTCATCGTCGATGTTCAATAAAAACTGAAGACAATAGTCGCGCGGTCCAGTATTCAGACTTATTTCTCAATTTGTTCGAATCTGGCCTATAGTTTCCGGCAGGACTGCCGTAATAGGAGACATACAGTGGTGGACCGAGGTAACAATCATGAAAGTTGAAAATTCTCCAAAAACAGGTCTCCCCCTTGGGATCGCAGGGGGTGCACCCAAGACCGGCAAAGGGGTTGCGAACCCGCCAAGCACGGGTGCGAGTAGCGGTGCCCGTGTGCAATTGAGTCCGCTTTCTTCGCAATTACAAACGATCGAAAGTCAGATGGCCGATATGCCGGTGGTAGATGCTGCACGTGTGGCTGAAATCCGACAGGCCATTGCAGAGGGCCGCTTCAAGGTGAATCCGAATGTGGTGGCCGACCATCTGCTTCAGACCGCGCGCGATCTCTGGCAGGCAAGGCAATAGGCCCGATGTTGCCTACAGCGTCTCGGGATGCGGAATTTCCTGCGAATGCAGAAGGTTTTGTTGCAGGGCTGGTGAGCGAGCGAATCGCGCTCAGTTCTTTCTGCAGCCTGCTGCAAGTCGAGCAAGGCGCCCTCGTCCAGGCTCAGGCTGACCGTGTCGCGGACCTGGCCGCCGACAAAGCCGCCCGGATAGAGGCACTCTCCCGTCTCGCCGATCAACGTAGCCGCCACCTCACTGCACAGGGTTTGAGCGGCAACGCCGAAGGAATCAAGGTTTGGCTGAGTCGCCATCCGGAGCTTGCTTCAGCCGCTAAAAAGGCTTGGCGCGAACTGATGGCAGTGGCCGAGACGGCGCGACAGCTCAATCAGGACAACGGCATTCTGATCGAAAGCAAATTGCAACAAAATCGGCAAAAGCTCGCTGTTTTGCAGTCCTCAAGTGCGGCGGCGGATGGCGTCTACCATTCCGACGGCCGACTCAGCCCTTTGCGCAGCGCGAGATCCTTTAGCCAAGCCTGAAGCGGGCTTGCAAAAAACTATCGCGTGGCGTTGGCGCCGGCACCAAACGGGATGTCCACGACTTTGCCCGGAATTTCCGTCAGTATCATCACCGTCACCCTGCGGTTGCGCGCACGACTCTCAGGCGTGTCGTTGGACATTACCGGGCGGTTGGGGCCGTACCCTATCACGCTGAGCCGTGGCTCGGCAACACCGTTGTCGATGAACAAGCGCACCACGCTGCTCGCGCGTGCAGCCGACAACTCCCAGTTGGAAGGAAAGTAACTGGTGCTGATGGGTGTGTTGTCGGTATAGCCTTCTACCTGAATTCTCTGAACTGTCGGTGCAAGAACGCCGGCAACCTGGGTTAGTGCCTGCCTGGACTCGGCGCGCAGTTGTGCCTGACCGGAGTCGAACAGCACACTCGCATTGATCTCTACTGCAATGCCCCCATTGGTCTGTGTCACCGTGACTTTGCCGTCCCGCACAAACGCCCCCATCGCCTTGAGTATGTTCTGGGCGATGCCACGCATCTCTTCGCGCTGCTTGGCTTGCGAATCGGGCGACGTGCTGAGTTTGCGCGGCTGCCGGTCTAGGGTGGGTGCTTGCGCCATGGGTTCAAGCGGCTTCACCCTGTTGATGCGAAAGGCGCTACCGAGCGAGTCGCCCAGAACGCGAAGTTTTCCCTCGCTGACCGACGACAGCGCATACATGACAACAAAAAGCGCAAATAGCAAGGTGATGAAATCGGCATAGGAAATCAGCCATCGCTCCTGATTGCCCGCTTGCCTTTGGCCAAGTGATTTTCGTCTTGGACGCATTTTCAAAGGCCACCGGCGTCCGGCCGCTGGATCGTGACATAGCCGAGCAGGCGGCTTTCCAGTGCGCGCGGACTCTCGCCAGCTGCAATGGAGACCAGCCCGTCAACCAGGATTTCCCTCAGCAGCACCTGCCGGGTAATGAGAACATTGAGCTTGTTGGCCACCGGCAGAAACACAAGATTGGCGAGTCCGACGCCGTAGATGGTGGAGACGAAGGCAACTGCAATTCCGCTGCCCAGGACAGCAGGATTGGACAGGTTTTCCATGACGTGAATCAGCCCCAACACCGCGCCCATGATGCCCACCGTGGGTGCATATCCACCTGCGGCTTCCCAAATTCGCGCGGCCTGCCGGTGGTAATCTTCGAAGGTGAATATTTCCACTTCCATGGCTTGGCGCAGTTCGTCAGGCATGGCACCGTCGACCAGCATCTGCAATCCCTTGCGCGCGATCGGGTCGACCGCCAGGTCCGCGTGCTGCTCGAGTGACAAATAGCCGTCCCTGCGCGCGGAATGGCTCCAGCCAAGGATTTCTGCAATGATGCGTTGAGGCACAAATTCCGGTGGAATCACAACCCACTTGATCATCTTCACTCCCCGCGCAAACAAACGCTCAGGACTCTGCACCATGACCGCACCAGCGGTTCCGAATATCACGATCAGCAGAGCTGCGCCCTGCATCAGGGAGCCGACATAGCCGCCCTCCAGCAGCTGACCGGCGATGATGCCGATCAGTGCAACGGCTATGCCAATCAGGCTGCTGACATCCATGTCTCAAAGGTTCCGGATCTGGCTGCGCAGACGTGCAATAGCCTGGGTGTGCAATTGACAGATGCGAGACTCGCTCACACCCAGTGTTTCGCCGATCTCGCGAAAATTGAGTTCCTGCTCGTAGTAGAGCCCCATGACTGTTTTTTCCCGCTCCGGCAGCGCGTCTATTCCCTGGACCAGCAGTTCGCGCAGCTTGCGATCGAGTAGCACGTCCAGCGGGTCTGCACCCGGGTCTTGAAAGTGGCGATCCAGATAGTCGCTTTCGTCGTCATGATTCAAGTCCTCGAAAGAAACCAGCTGGTAACCGCGTGCATCCTGCAACATCTTCTGATAGTCGCCGAGCGGAACATCCAGTTCACGGGCCACCTCCCGCTCGGATGGCGGGTGACCGAGACGTTGCTCGAGTTTGGCAATCGCGCTTTCGATGCGGCGCAAGTCACGCCGGAAACTGCGGGGCAGCCAATCTACCTGGCGCAGACCATCAAGCATCGCTCCCCGGATGCGTTGCGCTGCGTAGGTCTCAAACTTGGCACCATGCGACTCCTCATAAAGGTTGATTGCGTCAAGCAGGCCCAGCATGCCGGTTTGAATGATGTCGTCGATTTCAACGCTCGCGGGCAGCTTGGACATCATGTGATAGGCGATACGCTTGACCAGCGGCGCGTATTGCGTCAGGTATTGAGTCGTATCGCGGGTTGCAGCTGCTGTGTACATGCTGATCCTGGTGAGTGTTTTACGCCGCCGCGGCGCGCTGGTTGTTCGAAGTCATGACGCGGCCCATGATGTCGCCGAGCCCGCGAATTCCGTCTTCGCCGCGCGGCCAGGCCGCGATGGCCTGTGCCAGGCCGCGAAAGCTGCTGGCCGCGGCCGCAGCGGGAAAGGCGGATACGACGGGCAGGCCCAACCGTGCGGCGTGCTGCAACTTTTCATCGGGCGGCACGTGCCCGATGAAATCGAGCGAAACCCGCAGGTAGCGGCGAGCCACGGTCGCCATGTTGCTGACGATCGTTCGAGCCACGTCTTCGCTGGCGATGTTGCTGACCAGTACATGGAATTCTTGGCGTGCGAACTCATTGTTCAGACGCTTGATCAGTGCGTAGCCAGCAGTGATTTCCTTTGCACCGCCCCCGGCCAGAACGACCACCTCCCGGACTCCCGCGCCACACGACAGCAGGTAACTTGCGTGACCCGAAGCCGATTGCAACAGCAGCGTGTCCACCGGAACGTTCAATCGGCCGAAGCGCTCTATCAGACGTCGCTGTTCGCGTTCGGACAATTCGGAGATCAAGCCCTTGCAGTGTGCCAGGGGCAGTACACGAATGCCAGCCGGACCGCTGACGATCATGTCGTCCAGTTCCCTTCTTCCGCCAATGACTTCGCCAAGATCAAAGCGTGGTTTCAAACCCAGCGCGCCGGTGATCCCGCGTGCACCCTGCTGCTCATCAAGTATCAGCACATCCCGGCCAAGTTCTGCAAGTGCACCGGCCAGATTGACGATGGCACCGGGTTGGCCGCCACCCTCCGTGCTGACGGATACGACTTGCAGTCCGCTGCGGTCTATCAAACGACGCAGGCCTTCGGCCTGATCAGTCCTTGCGCTAGACAAGGTGAGCCCCTGTCATGGCCACGCCTGATGTCGCTGTGGCCACCATCAATTGACATTCTGACGCGTCGAGATGATGAGCCGAAGGCTCCCCCATCGGACGCAACGCGCGCATCAGCAGTTCATCCTTGTCTGGCAGATGCAGATCCTCAGGGACACGCTGGCCGTTCGTGACATAGTTCAGCGAAAGGTGATGACGAATAGCGACGTCGAGAACAGTGGCGTTGCCTACGGCCTCGTCAAGTTTGGTGATGATGCAACCATGCAAGCCACCGTCACCGTACACGCGCACCACGTCATCGAGCGTTTCGCCATTGCAGGTTGCATTGAGTAGCAGCACACGCTTCACCTGGGTCCCCGGCGCAGACAACAGGGCATGTTGTTCGGCCACCATTTCGTCGCGTTGGCCCATGCCCACGGTGTCGATCAGCACCAGATGCTTGCCACGCAGATCTTCAAGTACAAACTGCAGGTCGGACGCGTCCTTCACGGCGATCACGCGCACGCCAAGGAGTTTTCCGTAGATGCGGAGTTGCTCATGGGCTCCAATTCGATAGCTATCAGTGGATAGCAGTACGAGCCGATCGGCACCATAGCGAACGACGCAGCGCGCAGCGATCTTTGCTACGGTGGTCGTCTTGCCCACCCCGGTCGGGCCAACCAGGGCGTAGACGCCGCCACTTTCGACGATCTCGTCGGCCTCAGCGACAGTGCGCAAGTTGCGACCAAGTACGGATTTCACCCAATCGAGCGCCTGTGCTTCTGCCAGACCTATTGGCATCTTCTCAAGAAACAGTCGCACCAGCGCCGCGCTAAAGCCGGAGTGCAGCATGTCGCGCAGCAAACGCGCCTTGCCTGGACCACGCTGCTGTGCGTTGTCCCATGCGTGATAAACAAACTGCTGTTCGATAAGGCCACGCATGGACTTGATTTCGTGAGCCAGACTGCGTGAAACGTCATCGTCCTGAGTAGCAGCGGGTGCAACCGTGGGCGAGGCCGCCACCGCAGGGCGTGCGATGTCGACCGGCCTGGGCTGTCGTTGACTCTGCGCGGCCGGGTCGGGCGCCATCTGCATGGACAGGTCGCCCTGAGCTACGGCCAGGATCTCCATACCGCCATCGACCGCACGATTAGACAATATCATTGCATCCGCACCCAGACTCTGTCGCACAAGGTGCAGAGCCTCACGCGAGCTATTGGCCAGAAATTTTTTGATGTTCATGCTCCACTTCCTAACAAGGTCGTCACTTTGATGGTGCAGGTATCCGGCACTTCGCTATGCGCAATGACTTTGATCTGCGATACGGCGCGCCGAAGAAAACGAGCCAGCAAGACACGCAGCTCGGCTGGCACCAGCAGCACAGATGGCAATCCGAGTCGCTCCTGTTGCACCGTTGCGGCACCAGCTTCGCGCATCAGCGTGTCGACCAAACCCGGCTCGATACCCGATGCGTCGCCGGTCTTGGAGTGCACTGCTTGCAGGAGGATGCGTTCAAGCGCGGGCTCCAGCGCCATGACTTGCAGTTCATTGCTTGAAGGGTAGAGTTGCTTCACAATCGCGCGGCCCAGTGCAACGCGAACCAGCGCCGTCAAATCGCCTGCGTCGGGCACCTTCGCACCATGTTCGGCGAGCACTTCAATGATGGTGCGCATATCGCGAATGTGAACATCTTCGTCCAGCAGGCGCTGAAGTACCTTTTGCACGGTGCCAAGTGGCAGCAATTTGGGCACCAGGTCTTCGATCAGCTTGGGTGAATCACGGCCTACATGATCGAGCAACTGCTGTGTCTCCTGCCTGCCCAGCAGTTCCGACGCATGCGTCTGCATGACGTGATTGAGGTGGGTGGCTATGACCGTGCCGGCATCTGCCACCGTGTAGCCGAAGGTCTGAGCCTGCTCGCGCAGGCCCGCCTCGACCCATACGGCCGGCAAGCCAAATGCCGGATCGCGCGTCACCGCACCCGGCAGGGCGCCGTTGACATGCCCTGGGTTGATGGCCAGGTACATGCCGGAGTAGGCCTCGCCACGGCCGATCTCGACACCTTTGAGCGTGAGCAGGTAGCCGTTTGGACGCAGTTCCAGGTTGTCGCGGATATGCACTGCGGGTGGGAGAAAACCCAGGTCGACCGCAAATTTCTTGCGCAGTCCCTTGATCCGCTTGAGCAGTTCCCCCGCTTGTTCTTTGTCAACCAGCGGGATCAGCCGGTACCCCACTTCGAGTCCGAGGGTATCGACTGCAACGACGTCATTCCAGGAGGCTTCCACTGCGGGACTGGCAACTGGTATCTCCGGCGCCGGGACTTCAGGCGCAAGCGGCCGCTTGGCTATCATGTAGCCACCTGTTCCCAGCAACGTGGCAAGAAGCAGGAACGAGAAGTTGGGCATGCCGGGGATCAATCCCATGATGGCGAGAATGGCTGCAGTGATCGTCAACGCTTGAGACTTGCTGAAGAGCTGCGCGGCCAATTGTTCGCCAATGTCGTGGTCGCTGCCAACGCGGCTGACGACGATGCCCGCAGCGGTCGAGATCACCAATGCCGGAATTTGCGCGACAAGGCCATCACCGATGGTAAGCAGCGTATAGACTTTTGCCGCCGTCGCAAAGTCCAGATCGTGTTGTGCCATGCCGACTACCAGACCACCAATAATGTTGACCAGCAAGATGATGATGCCCGCAACCGCATCGCCGCGCACGAACTTGCTCGCTCCATCCATGGCGCCATAGAACTCGGCCTCCTGCGCGGTCTCACGGCGACGACGGCGCGCCTCATCCTCGCCAATCAAGCCGGCATTGAGATCCGCGTCAATTGCCATTTGCTTGCCTGGCATCGCATCGAGTGTGAAGCGTGCGCTAACCTCTGCAATGCGGCCGGCGCCCTTGGTGATCACGACGAAATTGATGACCACCAAAATAAAGAACACCACCAGGCCAACGGCATAGTTGCCACCAACCAGGAACTGTCCAAATGCTTCGATCACCTTGCCGGCAGCGTCCGGACCTGAGTGCCCGTGCAGCAGCACCACGCGAGTGGACGCGACATTGAGGGACAGACGCAGCAGTGTTGTGAGCAGCAAGACGGTCGGAAACACAGCGAAATCCAATGGCTTGAGCGTGTACAGGCTGACCAGCAGGACGATGATCGCGATCGCGATGTTGAAGGTAAAAAGCAGATCCAGCAAAAAGGGGGGTACCGGAAGGATCATCATCGTGAGAATCATGATGATCAGCATCGGGATGGCCGCCGTACGCAGGCCCGAGTTTCCGAGCAACCATTTCAGGTCGTACGTGGTGTTCATGTGACGAGCTCTCGCGCATCGATCTCTGGCTCAAGATCGGCAGCAGGGCCAGGATCGAGCCCCAAGGGCATGTCCGGGAGTTCCGGCGCTTGTGGCGCTGGCCCGCCCTGGTCCCGATGTCGGCGCAACTGATACACATAGGCGAGGATTTCGGCCACGACGGAGTAGAGTTCAGACGGAATCTCGTCGCCAAGTTCGGTGTGACGGTACAAGGCGCGGGCCAGGGGTGGCGCTTGCAGGATGGGCACCTGGTGCTCCTCGGCCAGCTCGCGGATGCGCCCTGCCAGCGCATGTGCGCCTTTGGCGACCACGCGAGGGGCGCCCATGGCCCCATCCTGGTAGCGCAAAGCCACTGCGTAATGGGTGGGGTTGGTGACCACAACGTCGGCTTTGGGAACTTCCGACATCATCCGACGACGCGCCATTTCACGCTGCTGGCTTCGAATGTGCGCCTTCACGTGCGGATCACCCTCGGATTCCTTGTTCTCCTGACGCACTTCTTCGCGCGTCATGCGCAGCTTGCGTTCGTGGTCCCAGATCTGGAATGGAACATCGACCACCGCCACCAGGGCGATGCCAGCGGCCATCATGAGAAAGCTGGTGCCCAGCAGGCGTACCAGATGCGCCATTCCAGCGTCAAGCGGCTCGGACGCGAGAGAAAGCACCGCGCCGCTGTTGCGCCACATCACCCATGCGGCCACGCCCCCGACAACGACCGTCTTGATGATCGCCTTGAGCATCTCGATGACCCCGTGCGCCGACAGAATCCGCGTCAATCCTTTCAGGGGGTCCATGCGCCCCCAGTCTGGCATGAGCGGCTTGAAGCTGAACAACCAGCCGTCCAGCAGGACGGCAGAAACAATACCGGCCATCACCAGCAGGAGAAGCAGGGGAAAAAAGGCCAGCACCACATCGGCGGAAAGACCTCTGAGCCGGAGCAACATCAATTCGGTATCGAATGCGAGCGCCCGATCAAGCTGCATGCTGTGGCGCATCATGGTTGACAGCCTGTCGGCGAGGCCTGCGCCCATCACCCACAATCCAAGGCCGGCGGTAAGCAAGAGCGCCAGCGTGGACAGCTCGCGCGAACGCGCAACCTGTCCATCCTCGCGTGCCTGTTCACGTCGTCGAACGGATGCTGGTTCTGTGCGTTCTAGTCCACTGTCTTCTGCCATCTGCTGCCCCTGGCTGTCTAGACAGAATTATCAAATGACGATGCGGGTCTCCATCAGTCGAACAGTAGCCGTTTTGCCGCGCAATTCGTTGCGGCAATAGATATTTCTAGAAGCCCAGGGTAGCCAGCAGGTCATCTACCTGGTCTTGACTCGTCACCACACTGGCGCCGGCAGTGGCTTTCACCACAGGGCCATTGAGCAGACCGCAATCGAGCTCGCTGCGCAACTCTGCAGGCACGAGGTCCACCAGCAAGAGTACGAGTTGTTGCTCCATGCTGTGGGCAAGCGCTGTGACCTTCTTGATCACCTGTCCTGTCAGATCCTGAAAATCCTGAGCCATCATGATTTCCATCAACTGAGCGTTGGTGGCACGCGTCTGCGTCGGCACATCGGCCAGAAACTCTCTGGTGGAGGCTACCAGCGTCTTGAACTCTTGCAGGCTCAGTTGTTTGTCGAACAACTTCTGCCAGTGTTCTGACAGGCGCTCAGACTCGCTTCCCATCCGTTCCTGGATTGGCTGCGCGCTCTCGATGGCGTTAAATGCACGAACCGCAGCCTGTTCCGTCACCTTCACCACATAATCCAAGCGGTCGCGTGTGTCCGGCATCTCGGCAGCAGCCTTTTCCAGCAAGCGATCGTAGCCGAGCTCACGCATGGCATCGTGCAGCATGCGGGTAAGTTGACCGACACGGTCCATGACATTTCCGGAAGGACGCTCACCCACTTCAGCGTCGACCTTGGTCTCCGGAGCACAGGCCTCAACCGGTTTGTCTCTGACAATGCTGTCAAACAGGGCCTCCAGGTCCTCGGAGTCCGTTTCCACACTATGTGTGCTCATGCCTACACCCCCGCTTCCATGGTTTTAAAGATCTTGTTAAGCTTCTCATCAAGGGTTACGGAGGTGAATGGCTTGACCACGTAACCGCTGGCGCCCGCTTGCGCGGCGGCGATGATGTTCTCTTTCTTGGCCTCGGCCGTAACCATGAGAACAGGCAGCTTTTTGAGTCCCTCATCGGCACGGATGTTCTTCAGCAGATCGAGTCCCGTCATGTTCGGCATATTCCAATCCGAGATAACGAACTGGTACGAGCCGCCGCGAAGTTTTCCAAGCGCGTCCACACCATCCTCGGCCTCATCTACGTTCTGAAACCCCAATTCCTTCAGGAGATTGCGGATGATTCTGCGCATGGTCGAAAAATCGTCCACGACCAAAAACTTCATATTTGGATCCGCCATGTATTGCTCCGTTGCAGTTGTCGGGCCGCCGGCGCCCGGAAGTGCGGGCATTGGTCCACAAACCAGATATCGTCAAGATTCGGGTTAATCTTTAGCCCCGGTTGGGGGGCTGTCGTGTTCCAGAGGGACCAACGCAATTTGAATGTGGTACCAATCCTGCGCAGCCTGCGCCTCAGAGGCCGTATGTTTGATCCGCGCGAGCGTCTCAGGCAGAGGTAATTTGAGGAGTTGCTGGATCGCCACGTAATCGTCCGGCAGCGCCGGGTTGTCCCATCCACCGACGGAATGCCGAGCGAGGCTGACCGCCAACGCTGCGTTCGCGGATCGAGGGTGCGACCCATGCGAATCATTCATCAACTCCTGCAGAACCGGGGCGAGCCGCCACTCTGCGATCAGCTTGAGCTGCAGCTGGGAGATCTTGAATCCAAGCACTCTTGTCTGTGCAGCGCCGCTGCGCAAGTGTTCTTCCATGCGCAGCATCTCGGCTATTCGCAGCGATTCTGCGGGAGCGAAGCACCACAGGAGCATTTCTGCGAGATCGTGCAGCAAGGCGGCGATCGCCACCTCATCTGCTCTCGAGTCACTGCGCAGATTGGCCCAATCGCGTGCATAAAGCGCCGCATGATGCGCTCGAAATGCCACCCGCATCAGACCGTCCAGCGCGAGCGGCTGGGTCGCCATGACCAACTCGACGACCGGCAGGTTGGCAAAGTGTGTGAAGAATGGCGTGATGCCCAGCATCATCACGGCGTGTTCCAGGGTCGTGATGTCGGCCGTCTGCACGGTTCGGCGATGTGCCTGCAGATAGCGCAGCACCCGCAACGTAAACAAGGGGTCGTGCAACAGCACCTGAGCGATGTTGCGCACCCCGACCCGATCCTCGTCCTCACGCAGGCGCGCGAGTTCTTCAACGGTGCGCTGGAATACTGGAATTTCGACTACATCCAGAAAGCGGATCCAATCGGATTCGTTTCGAGTTGGTGTCCAAATCATCTGCGCACCTGCATCACATGTGCCAAAGAAGCAGCTTCGATCCGTCCTGCGCACAGGCTGGGATCGTTAGCCCGGGCGGAACGCCAGGAACTGCGAAACTGTTACTGATGAGCAGGCTGCCGGGCCGCATTTCAGAACTCGCCTTGCGCCAGACCTCACTCATGGCAGCAGGTGACAGGTAGGCATAGACAACGTCATACCGACTCAGGTCGAGTTCGTCGTAATCCCCCCAAGTGATACAAAGGCGGCCGGATCCTGTGATTGCGCGCAGTCGACTGACGAGAAAGGGCAGCGGCGCTGACTCAATACCGTGATATTGCCCCAACGGCCGGGTACGTGCCAGGCTCGAAAGCACGCCCCCCAGCCCACACCCCATATCGAGAAACGTGAAACTACGGTCACTCGGCAAGACATCTGCGACCGACCGGGTGGCATCACGACTTGAAAGAAATAGCGGTACGCGAGTCCGCGAAACTGTCCAGTAAAGTGAGGCGAGTAAACAGAATGCGCTCAGCGCGTAAGCAGGAGGCAGATCGAACGTCAGTATCCACAGAAGTCCTGGAGCGAACAAGGCGTGGATTGGAATCCACCACCAGTCCATGCCCAGGCAGCGGCCCAGACTTGCCGCCACAAACCCTTGGATCAATGCCAATGTAACGGCGTCGATGCTGGCAGGACCCAGGATGGAAACAATTCCCCCAAGAACCAGAACTGCCCCGATCTGGGCAAGCGCTGCGTGCAGCAACGGAACACGTGCTGGCCACTTACCTGTCGCCATGGCCACACCTGTGATCGATTCACGGTTTGTTGACGGCATCGCTGATCCCTTCTTGGGTATCTGGCTTGATTTCGGGTTCGATCGCGCCGCTGTCCTTGCTGATCGCGAGTTCGGTCTTCTTGTTCATAACGACGATGCTGATGCGCCGATTTACCGCATTCTCAGGATCCTGGGGATCCAAGGGCACGGCCGAAGACAGGCCCACCACCCGCAGCACGCGGGCCTCATCCAGGCCATCAATGCTGATCTCGCGTCGCGCGGCATTCGCCCGGTCCGATGACAGCTCCCAATTGCTATATCCTTTTGCTCCACCCGAGTAGGGATGGGTGTCGGTGTGTCCGGAGATTCCGATCCGATTGGGTACGCCGTTGAGGGTTCTGCCGATCTCGCGCAATATCAGCCGGCTGTAGGGCTCCAATTGCGCGCTGCCGCTGCCAAACATGGGGCGATTGCGATCATCGGCAATCTGAATGCGCAAGCCCTCGCTGGTGATGTCGAGCAGAATTTGCTTGCCGTAGGGGGCCAAGGCCGCATTGTCCTCAATCGCTTTCCTGATGCGTCCCTTGAGGTCCTGCAGGCCTTGGGCTTCCCGGCGCAAGATCTCGGCTTCTGCCGCCTTCAGGTTGATGGTTCTCTTTTCCTCCCTGATCTCCCCATGCTTCAGCTGTCCCTCGGTTCGTGTGAGGTCCTGCCCGCCGCCCTTGACGATGCTGGAACTGTCGCCTGAACCGGTACCCCCAGCCAGTGCCACCTTGAGTGGGGTTTGAAAGTACTCGGCGATACCTTTGAGGTCCCCGGAGGTGGTTGACCCCAGCAGCCACATCAACAGGAAGAAGGCCATCATTGCCGTCACAAAGTCCGCATACGCAATCTTCCACGCGCCTCCGTGATGGGCTGACGCATGCTTTTTCACACGCTTGACGATGATCGGTCTCTGGCTTTCTTCGCTCATGATGTTGTCAATTGCTGATCTGAAGCATCAACGCGCCTTGCGCTGCTTCACGTCCTCCTCCAACTCCATAAAGGTGGGGCGCTCGGTCGAACACAGGACCTTACGCCCAAACTCCACCGCCACCTGCGGGGCATAGCCGTTGAGACTGGCGAGCAGAGTTACCTTGATGCACTGCAACATCTTGGTGGACTCGTCAAGCTTGTGTTGCAGCAATGTGGCCAGCGGTCCGACGAAACCATAGGCTAACAAGATGCCCAGGAATGTGCCGACCAGCGCGGCAGCGATCAGCTTGCCGAGTTCCGCCGGCGGTATACCAACCGACTCCATCGTGTGCACGACCCCCATGACCGCCGCGACGATGCCGAACGCCGGCAGCGCATCCCCCATCTTTTCAATGGCATGGATCGGAACCGAGCCCTCCTCGTGATGGGTTTCCAGTTCGTTGTCCATCAGGTTCTCGATTTCAAAGGCATTGAGATTGCCCCCGACCATGAGGCGCAGGTAGTCAGTCAGAAATTCCACCACGTGGTGGTCGGAAGTGACCATCGGGTATTTGCTGAAGATCGGGCTCTGCTCGGGCGACTCGACATCGCCCTCAATCGACATCAGTCCTTCCTTGCGTACTTTTGCCAGGATCTCGAAGAGCAAGGCAAGCGTCTCCATATAGAGCGACTTGCTATAGCGCGAACCGCGCAACAGACTGGGCAGGGCCTTGAGCGTCGACTTAATGACCTTGTTCGGGTTGGCCACCAGGAAGGCGCCCGTAGCGGAACCGAAAATCATCAGCAACTCCACCGGTTGCAGCAGTGACCCGAGATGGCCTCCGGCCATCGCGAACCCGCCGAAGACGGCACCCAAGATTACTGCGTAGCCAACAAGAACGAACACAACATTCTCCGGACATCAGCGTCGACCGACCGCACCATCACCAAAAAGAGCGCCGCGGCATTCCAGCAACGGTTTGCATCCACTCATTGCTGAGGCTGCAAAAATGGAACAACAAGTTCCCCCGCCGGGAGGGGGTCAATGCACATCTTGTTCCTTGTCTTGCCAGCGCGTGATGGGGGGCGACACAGCCCGCAGACGTAGTTCTGATTAAATTCAAAACGATGGGTCAGAAAATTTCCACCGCATCGCTTGCATGCAACTGTTTCCAGTAGAGGGCCCAGGAAGCGCAACAGGGTCCATGCCCTGGTCACTGTCAGGATGGGCTCAATCTCATTGGTCTGCACATGCTCAAGATACAGTCTGTAGCTCTTGATGAGCAATTGCACACCCGATAGGTCCGTATGCGCCGAGAGGTATTGGTGAATGTTGACGAAGATGGAGGAGTGAACATTCGGTTGCCAACTCATAAACCAGTCAGCCGAGAACGGCAGCATTCCCTTGGCAGGAGATTCACCCTTGATTTCCCGGTACAGCTTGAGCAATCGCTCTCGACTCAAATGGGTGACGGTCTCGAGCACCTGCAGCCGAGCCCCAAGAGTGATGAGTTCAACAGCAATCTGGATTTCGTTGCCTTCCGACACGACGCTTGTGTTTCGCATGGAGCCTCCGGGCGGCCTCAGGCCAACGTTTCTGCAGTTTGCCCGGCAAGCAGGATGGCTGCGTGCGATTGCGACATCACCCCTTCTTTGCCGTGACTTGTAAGCAGACCAAGAATAAAACGGTCATCACAGCGCATGCGGCACAGCAGTACGTTGGCGCCAGCCAGTTTTAGCACCTGACTTGCGCTTAGATTGGCCAGAATGTCGGACGACTGCTGATTGATGCCCAATCGATACGCCGCTGTATATTTATCTTCTCGTATCATGTGCTGGGCCAGCATCAGGTACGTGAGATTCAATTCCTTGATTTCCGACTGCATATCAAACGTGTTCATCATTCGTTCTCCATAGATTTTGCTTCACGCATTCTTTTCCTGAATGCACAATTGCATTCTGGATGCGTGACGCCTTTCCATGAATTGGAATTTGTCCGTATTTATGCTGTTACAAACCGTAACCTTTTGTAAGACTTTGTCCTACAAAATCATTTAAGCCCCGTCCAGACAAGGGCGGGCGCCGTTGCTGCGAGGTCTTCTGTCAGGCCACAGGCCTTTGCAAGTTGAAGAGCCGGCGCGCAAGCCATCAAGAGCTGAACGAAACGCCGGATACGGCTTCTATATCGACAGGCTCACGTTTAACTTGAGGAAATATTTTTCGCCGACGCGAAAGCCAATGGGTCGATGTCAAGAATCACGGACCGATGTCGATAAAGAAGCAGGTGTTGAGCGTTCCCTCCGGGCAGATTACGCCCCAGGGGTTGGGCCGGTTGTCCGAAATCTGCGGGGTACATGGGTATCGAGGCTGTTCAGGACATACTTGGTCGTGCAAGCCAATTTGGCGCGGGCGCTTGGACAACTGGAAAGGCAGACGCACGCAGTGATCGAACGAACCATTGAAAAAGGGCGCGAATTCGCATTCACCTCGGCTGATTTCGAGCGCGTGCGAAAGCTGATTTACGGGCGCGCCGGAATCTCCCTGAGCCCGAGCAAGCACGAAATGGTGTACAGCCGACTTGGACGACGCTTGCGTACGTTGGGACTGTCACACTTCAGCGATTACCTGACCCTTCTGGAAGATGGAGACGCTGTCGAGTGGGAGGCTTTCACCAATTCGCTCACCACCAATCTCACAGCCTTCTTTCGCGAGGAGCATCACTTCCCGGTGCTGGCCGAATTGCTACAACGCCAAAAGGGCAATGGCCCGATGTCTTTATGGTGCTCGGCAGCTTCTACTGGTGAGGAGCCCTACTCGATGGCCATGACCGCCGTCGAAACCTTCGGGACTCTCAAGCCGCCGGTGAAGATTGTTGCCACCGATATCGACACCAACGTGCTGATGAAAGCGCGTCAAGGGGTCTACCCCATGGAGCGTCTGGAGAAGATGTCGCAAGAGCGCATACGGCGTTTCTTCCTGCGCGGCAAAGGGGCTAGCAGTGGTCAGGTGCGGGTTCGCGATGAGCTGCGTGCTTTGATTGACTATCGACCACTCAATCTTCTCGATGCCAGCTGGTCCATCCACGGACCGTTCCATGCCATTTTTTGTCGCAACGTGATGATCTATTTCGACAAACCGACGCAGTATCGTATCTTGCAGAAGTTTGTTCCACTCCTGCACCCCGACGGGCTGTTGTTTGCTGGTCATTCAGAGAGTTTTCATCACGCAGCCAACCTGTTCCGGCCGCGCGGCAAGACGGTCTACGAAGGCGTTGCCGGTACCCACGCGGCAGGAAGTTGACGGAGCTCCATAGTGCTCGCTCCCAATCTCTACTATGACAATCACTTTGAACTCGATGCAGCCAAGATTCTGCCGGGCGAGTTTTACGTTACGGTGCGCGACATGGTGCTGGTAACGGTGCTCGGGTCCTGCGTCACGGCTTGCATCCGCGACAAGGTTTCTGGAATTGGGGGTATGAATCATTTCATGCTCCCAGAGGCTCATCCGGCACAGGAAAATCCAGCCAGCCTGTCAGCACGCTATGGCGCCTATGCCATGGAACTGTTGATCAACAGTCTGATCTCTCTTGGCGCCCGACGCTCCCTGTTCGAAGCAAAAGTGTTTGGTGGCGGCAATGTATTGCCAGGAATGTCCACGCTCAATGTTGGACAGCGCAACGCAGATTTCGCCATGAACTTCCTCAGCGCCGAAAGAATCCACGTCGTGTCGCAAGACCTCAGTGATGTCTATCCGCGAAAAGTCTATTATTTTCCGAGAAGCGGCAAAGTCCTGGTGAAGAAGCTTCGCAGCACCCACAACGAGACGATTCGTGAGCGCGAGATCCAGTACGCTTCCCGCCTCGTCGATGAGGAGGTCACCGGTGATGTTGAACTATTTGGTTAAGCGTCGCTCCACCGCGGTCTTGTCACAGGCGCAAGACCATGCAAACACACCCATAATTGCAGCACGAAATGAAGAAAATAACCGTTATTGTTGTTGACGATTCAGCGCTGATTCGCAAACTTCTGAGCGAGATCATTAACAGCCAACCAGACATGCTGGTGGTTGGCACCGCACCAGATCCGCTGATTGCTCGCGAAATGATTCGTTCGCTGAATCCGGATGTTCTGACCCTCGATGTGGAAATGCCCAAGATGGACGGGCTTGACTTTCTCGAGCGACTGATGCGACTGCGTCCCATGCCGGTGGTCATGGTGTCGTCGCTGACGGAGCGGGGGTCGGATGCCACTTTGCGGGCGCTGGAACTCGGCGCCATTGACTACGTCTCCAAACCCAAAATCGACATTACGCATGGGATCCAGGAGTACGCAGCTGAAATCGCCCACAAGATCCGCACAGCGGCAGTCTCAAAGCCGCGTACCCGACCCGCGGCCGGACAGTCGAAAAGTGAGCACTCGTTGCCGGCACTGGCCAATCGCAGTCTTTCGACAGAGAAGCTCATCATCGTAGGAGCCTCCACGGGCGGCACGGAAGCGATCAAAGAGTTCCTGATCGAGATGCCGCCGGACTGCCCGGGCATCTTGATCACGCAACATATGCCAGAGGCCTTCACGAAGTCATTTGCGGCGCGGCTCGACAGCCTGTGCCGCATCAGCGTGAAGGAGGCAGAGGACGCTGAGAGAGTACTTCCAGGTCATGCCTATGTTGCCCCGGGACATTCGCATTTGCTTCTGCGGCGCAGCGGCGCAAACTATATGACGCAACTAAGTGGCGCTGAATTGGTCAATCGCCACCGGCCTTCTGTCGATGTGCTGTTCCGCTCCGCCGCCGAATTTGCCGGTAAGAACGCGATTGGCGTGATCCTCACAGGCATGGGCAAGGACGGTGCGCTGGGTATGCTGGCCATGAGGCAGGCTGGTGCCTACAACTTCGCACAGGACGAAGCGAGCTGCGTGGTCTTTGGTATGCCCAAAGAAGCCATTGCTGCAGGAGCGACCGACGAGGTTCTGCCCCTGGGCGCCCTTGCACAAGGCGTCATGCGACGCCTGCATTTGCTTGGCTCGCGAGGAATACGAGTGTGATTCGTGGATAGTTACAATTTATCGGGCATACAAACTGGCTGAGATGATTTTCGCCCAGACCCTGCAAGCCTTCAACCAGAGCCGAGTCCAAAGTGCGAGCAACCAATATCGAAAAGTCATTTTGCACAACACGTGAGGCCGCTGCTCTGCTCGGCGTCTCGGTGGGCACGGTTCAACAGTGGGTTGACAAAGGCCTGCTGAAAGCCGGCAAGAGCGCCGGCGGTCACCGTCGCGTGCTGCGCGACTCGGTGGACAGCTTGCTGCGCGATGGGCTGCCTGCACTGATCGCCACAGCGCCAGTGGCAGAACAGCTTCCCGTCAACCCGCGTCGCCTGAGAGTGCTGGTAGTGGAAGACGAACCCGCGTTGCTGCGTTTGTACCAGGTCAAGCTGTCACACTGGCCAATGCAACCCGAGGTCAGGATCAGCACCGACGGCTTCGAAGCCCTGCTGAGGATGAGTGAATGCTGGCCAGACCTGCTGATTGTCGACCTGCAGATACCCCATATCAATGGTTTTGCCATGTTGAAGATCCTGAGCCAAACGCCGGAAATGGCGCGCGCCACCATCGCTGTGGTCACCGGGATGGACGCCGAAGTCATCAAGGAACGCGGCGGTGTGCCCCCGCGCGTTGAGGTGCTGCCCAAGCCCATCCCGTTCGACCGCCTGCTGGCCATTGCCACCGGCATCGTCCAGCAAAGCAGCTCCCAAATCGCAGCTTCCTGATTGACTAACCGATCATGGCTTGACTTCTCAAGTCAGTCCAGATTGCGCGCTCATGCGCTTGGCGGCAAGTCTCCTGGTGCTGCAGGTGCAGGACTTCCTTGCAGATTGAGGTGATAGCCCACGCCGCGCAGTCCGACGATGGTGCTTTGCTCCTCGCTCACCCCGGCCAGTTTCCTGCGTAAATGCGAAATGTGTACTTCGATGCCGCGGTTCAACGTATCCCAATCCCTTCCGTAGACACGCCGGAACATTTCTTCACGCGATATGGTCTGCGCCTCGGCATTGGCCAGAAGCGCGAGGATCAGCGCTTCCATCTCGGTCAGTTTAATGCTGAGTCCGCGCGCATTTGACAGCCGCTGCTCGCTGACTTCGAACGTGACATCACCCAGTTGCAGGTTGCGCACCGCCTGCAAGGGATGCAGTTCCCCGCGGCGCAAGGCACTCCTTACCCGCGCCAGCAATATCTCCGACTGAAACGGCTTGGTTACGTAGTCGTCGGCCCCGATGTTGAGGCCCCTGAGTATCATTTCTTCTGACGAGTATCCCGAAAGAAAGATGAGCGGAATAGTCGAAGTAGCGCGGATCTTTTGGGCGATCACAATGCCATCCTCGTGCGGAAGCCCGATATCGAGCAAGATCAGGTCGACCGCTCCCTGCTCCACCAGGATCTGCAGTTGTGCGCCATCTTCTGGCATCACAACCTCGTATTCGCGGGACAGAAGGAACCGGAGAAGCTTGCGCAAATCGGCGTCATCGTCGAGAACCGCGATACGAGCTTGCTTCTCATTCATGAGTGGTTGGCGATAGAAATTAAATTCGAGGGCATAGCATGCCCGCTTGCCTGAAATTCTATCGGATACCAGAAACGCTCCATCCGGGCTGATTTGATCGGCCCCTTGCGCGGTGGTGCAGTTGGAACGGCTATCGCAAAGCCACGTGCTCATACCATTGCAGCAATTTCCTGATAGGAGTGAACGGCGTCGCGCGCGTAGCGGCTCGGCCCAGGGTCTGATGCTTGCGCGAGCATGGCCTTCGGAACCAAAGCAGCTCCCGCCGAACCATCGACGCACTGGCGGGCCATGGCGAGCAGGCCGTTCAGGGTGGCTGGATCCTGCAAATCGATGTGCAGCCTTCGGGCCAGCTGATCTACCGCGGGGTCACTCAGCGCCTTGCCCAGAACGCTGGAACTGTTTTGCTTGATCGTGGCGAAAGAATTGATATCCATGATCCGTCCTCGACGCTCAGCTTGCTAGTTGACCGACCTTTTTTCCAGCATTTGCAGCAGTAGCGCGACGATCAGGGCTTGAGCCAACTCGCCCATGCTCTGAACTGCCGGCACGCCATCTGCGGCGGCTTTCTTTGCAGCGGCAGAGATGTCCACCTTGGTGCTTGAGGGGGGCGCGCCGACCTCGACAGCCGACCCGACGTTCGCCACTGCACCGGGGAATGGCAGGATCTTTGCCATTCCGCCCAGGGCGCCCATGCCACCCATAGACCCGGCTCCCAATGTACCGATTGTTCCAATGGCTGCTGTGCTCATGATGATCTCCTTGCGGTTTCGTCCTATGACGTTTTTATAGTAGGCCTTTGCACGCAGAATGTCTGTTGAGAATTGTTAACTCTCAAGTTGACTACCATTTGTTCCGCCGCGCTTGTAGACCAACGGCACAAGGCGATCGCCTTCGACCCCGCTGGCACGGCTCAACTACTCGCGACAGCGAAACTTTTTGAGATGGCGAAGTTGGGGTCAAGCGGCTACAATGGGCCGCGATGCGGCTGTAGCTCAGTGGATAGAGTATCGGCCTCCGAAGCCGAGGGCCGTGGGTTCGATCCCCGCCAGCCGCACCAAGCACTAACTTGGCGAATCGTTCTTTGCGCCCTGATTGACCCAGTTCTTCAGCATTTCGATGTCCGAAGCCGGGAGTTTTTCCTTGCCATGGGGCATCCGGATCGAAGGATGCGCGCGTCCCTCCACCAGCATGTTCAAGGCACTGGTAAAGGCGTCTCCGGGTTTGACCAGAGGACCGAACTTTCCACCCTTCATGAGTAACGCATAGCTGGTCGTGTCAAGCCCGCTGGCGTCCAATCCGGGCTTGCCCGTTGCATGGCATTCGGAGCAGTTCTTGCTCAGAATCGGCTGAACGTCCTTGCTGTAGCTCACACTTTTGGGTGAGCAAGCCATCAGCATGGCTAGACCGGACAGTAGGGCAGCGCGCAGTATCAGTTTCTTGCACATATTGCTTTCTCCAGTTCACGCCGATATCTTACGGCCAGGCGTCGGAGATGGCCAGAGAAATTGGCGCAATGCACAAGCAGAGCTTGCTAGCCGCGCGTAATACGGGTTACCCCAGGGAGTTGCTTCGCTTCTGGGTTGATGCAGGTCAAAGAAGTAATTCAAAACACCTATAGCATTTGCCTTCCGGAGGCCGATATGTTCGAACAACCAATTAAAAATTTGATGGAGCGTAAGAAATTTCTTACCGCCCCCCCAGGAACCACTGTCAGCCAGGCGGCCAAGCTGATGGCAAGCAAGAACGTAGGTGCCATCCTGGTCGTTGAGAACGAGCACCTGATCGGAATCTTTTCCGAACGCGACGTTGTGTTTCGGGTGATCGCCCAAGGGCTTGATGCCAAGACCACCGTCTTGTCCGAGGTGATGACCGCCGATCCCAAGTCCCTGGAGCCCGGCAAATCCTATGGTCACGCGCTACTCTTAATGCAGGAAAACGGCTTCCGTCATGTGCCTGTGGTCGAGAATGGGCGCCCCATCGGCATTATTTCCTCCCGCAATGCAATGGATCCGGACCTTGAAGAGTTCGTTTTTGAAGAGCGGCGGCGCGAACACCACCGCTAGCTCTTACCTCGCTTTTCACGGTTCGCGCAGCCTGAGCAGCATGGCGTCACCGTAGCTGAAGAAGCGGTACTCCTGCGAGATGGCGTGGCGGTACAGGGCCATCACGTGTGCATGACCCGCAAAGGCGCTGACCAGCATCATGAGGCTTGACTTCGGCAGGTGAAAGTTGGTTATCAGCAGGTTCACCACCTTGAACCCAAAGCCGGGTGTGATGAAGATCCGCGTTTCAGCGGCATAGGCGGCTGCAACTGATTCATCGGTGCCGCCCCCGCTCTGGGCGCTGGCCCACGATTCCAGCGCGCGCACACTCGTGGTACCCACGGCCACCACACGCCCACCACGTGCGCGGCAGTCCGCGATCGCCTGCTGTGTGGCGGCGGGGACTTCATACCATTCGCTGTGCATTTGATGCAGGGACAGGTTCTCCGTCTTGACTGGCTGAAACGTGCCCGCGCCGACGTGCAGCGTCACCTGGCTGCGCTGCACACCGGCGGCGTCAAGCGCAGCGAGCAGCGCCTGGTCAAAGTGCAGCGCCGCTGTCGGGGCTGCTACGGCACCTGGATTCTTTGCAAACACGGTTTGGTAGCGTGCTGCATCTTCCGCATCGTCGCTGTGCTTGATGTAGGGCGGCAGGGGCACGTGGCCATGACGCTCCATGAGCGTCAGGGGGTCGTCGCCGGCGTCATTGGACAGAACCAGGCGAAACAGCGCGCCATCGGCGTCGGGCCAGCGCCCCAACAGGGTGGCGCGCAAGCCATCGTGCGCACCCGGCGCACCCAGCAAGGTCAGCGTGGTGCCGACTTCAGGCTTCTTGCTGACCCGCATATGGGCTGCCACCTGATTGCCGCCGAGCACCCGCTCGATCAGCAGTTCAACTCTTCCACCCGTGGGCTTTTCACCAAAAAGGCGGGCTTTGATGACCTTGGTGTCGTTGAATACCAGCAGATCGCCGGTTCGCAGCAGGTCTGGCAGATCCCTAAAAATCCGGTTTACCGGCATTTCACCCGTGCCATCGAGCAGGCGCGAGCCGCTGCGCTCGGGCGCAGGGTGCTGGGCAATCAAGGTCTCGGGCAGCTCAAAGTCGAAATCGCAGAGGCTGAAGGGACGCGTGGCGTCAGGCAAAGATGCTGGCATGGTGCTTGAGGGTTGGACAAACCCGTACCAAGTTGGAAGAACAGAGGAGAATTGTCCCATGTCTGAACACTTGATCGATGGATAGCCGGCAAAATACCAACATGAAGCTGCAGGCTGCCAAACCGCCATCGCCGGCCCTCAGCGGTCCACAAAAGGCGCTGCGCAAGCTCGGGCTGTTGCGGCCCATCGATCTGGCGCTGCACCTGCCGCTGCGCTATGAGGATGAGACGCGCATCGCCAAACTGTGCGATGTGCGCGATGGCGATCTGGTGCAAATCGAGGGGGTGGTCACGGTTTGCGAGGTGCGCCAACGAGGCCAGCGCCAGTTGCTGGTGACGCTGGACGACGGGTCCGAAACCTGCTTGTTGCGCTTTTTCAGTTTCTATCCTTCACAGCAAAAAGCGCTCGCCGTGGGCAACCGGATCCGGGCTCGTGGCGAAATCAAGGGCGGCTTGCTTGGCTGGCAAATGATGCATCCTTCCTTCAAGTCCGCGCAGGGTGAGTTGCCGCTGGCGCTGACCCCCGTCTACCCGACGGCAGCAGGCTTGCCGCAGGCCTACTTGCGCCGGGCCGTGCAGGGGGGCCTGGCCCGCGCCGATCTGGCGGACACCGTACCTGCTGAAAATCTGTACAGCCTTGGGATGCAGCCAGCCTGGAGTTTGCAGCAGGCACTGACTTTTCTGCACAACCCGACACCTGCAGTGGCGCTGGCCACGCTGGAGGACCACAGTCACCCGGCCTGGCAGCGGCTCAAGGCCGAGGAGTTGCTGGCCCAGCAGTTGTCGCAGTTGCAGGCCAAACGTGAGCGTGCCGCTTTGCGGGCACCGGTGCTGAGTCCGCAGGGAGATGACGGTTTGCCCTTGCATCAGCGCTTGCTGGCGGCGCTGCCGTTTCAGCTGACCGGGGCGCAGCGCCGCGTCAGCCAGGAAATCGCTGCTGATCTGGCGCGACCGATACCGATGCACCGCTTGCTGCAGGGTGACGTCGGGTCCGGCAAGACCGTGCTGGCTGCGCTGGCCGGCGCTCTGTGCATAGCCGCCGGCTGGCAATGCGCCCTGATGGCACCCACCGAGATTTTGGCCGAGCAGCATTTTCGCAAGCTCGTTGGCTGGCTTGAGCCGCTGGGCGTCAAGACCGCCTGGCTGACCGGCAGTCAAAAAATCAAGGAGCGGCGCGCCATGCTGGCGTTGATCGCCAGCGGCGAGGCCTCTTTGGTGGTGGGCACGCACGCCATCATTCAGGACAAGGTGGTGTTCAAGAACCTGGCTCTGGCCATCATTGACGAGCAGCACCGCTTTGGCGTGGCCCAGCGCCTGGCGCTGCGCAGCAAGCTGCAGGGAGCCGTGCTGGAGCCCCACCTTCTGATGATGACGGCCACGCCCATTCCCCGCACGCTGGCCATGAGCTACTACGCAGATCTCGATGTCTCTACGCTGGACGAACTGCCACCGGGACGCACCCCCATCACGACCAAGGTGGTGAGCGATGCCCGGCGCGACGAGGTAATCAGGCGCATTCGGGAGCAGCTGGCACAAGGTCGCCAGGTTTACTGGGTCTGCCCCCTGATTGAAGAGAGCGAAGCGCTTGACCTGAGCAACGCCACAGCAACCCACGCCCAGCTCAGCGCCGCCTTGCCGGAAGTGACGGTGGGTTTGCTGCATTCGCGCCTGGCACCGGCCGAGAAGAAGGCAGTGATGGCCTCGTTTGTCGGTGGCCAGTTGGGTGTCCTGGTCAGTACCACGGTCATTGAAGTGGGCGTTGATGTGCCCAACGCCTCCATGATGGTGATCGAGCACGCCGAGCGCTTTGGCTTGTCCCAGTTGCACCAGCTGCGGGGCCGGGTTGGACGTGGCGCTGCCGCGTCTGCCTGCGTGCTGCTGTACTCCACCGGGGACGCGCCGCGTCTGGGTGAGATGGCGCGCGAGCGGCTCAAAGCCATGGCACAAAGCAACGATGGCTTTGAGATTGCCCGGCGCGACCTCGAGATCCGCGGACCCGGCGAGTTTCTGGGTGCGCGCCAGTCCGGTGCGGCGCTGCTGCGGTTTGCCGATCTGCTCACCGATACCGCGCTGCTCGACTGGGCGCGGCAGCAGGCACCCTTGCTGCTCGATCACTATCCGGCGCAGGCGCACCAACACATCAATCGCTGGCTGGGGGCACAACTAGAATACCTGAAGGCCTGAGCCTTGCACGGCGAGACCCTCCAAACAAATGACTCTGACAGAACTTAAATACATTGTGGCGGTGGCGCGCGAGAGGCATTTTGGCAAGGCTGCGGAAGCCTGTTTTGTTTCGCAACCCACGCTGTCGGTCGCGGTCAAGAAGCTAGAAGAAGAGCTTGAGGTCAAGTTGTTCGAGCGCAGCGCCAATGAGGTAGCCGTGACGGCCTTGGGAGAGGAAATCGTGCGTCAGGCGCAAAGCGTGCTGGAGCAGGCCGCTGCGATTCGCGAAATGGCCAAACGCGGCAAGAGTCCCTTGAACACCGCGCTGACACTGGGTGTGATCTACACCATCAGTCCCTATCTCTTGCCCGATCTGATGCGCCAGCTGATGGTGCGCACCCCGCAGATGCCGCTGATGCTGCAGGAAAACTTCACCGTCAAATTGCTCGACATGTTGCGCACCGGCGAAATTGACTGTGCCATTCTGGCCGAACCGTTTCCGGACGCTGGCCTGGCCATCGCGCCCTTGTACGACGAGCCTTTTCTGGCCGCGGTTCCGGCTGGGCATCGTCTGGCCAAGCAAGAGCAGGTGACAATTGAGGAGCTCAAGCAAGAACCCATGTTGCTGCTCGGCAGCGGCCACTGTTTTCGTGACCATGTGCTGGAGGTCTGCCCGGAATTTGCCAGGTTTTCCAGCAACACAGACGGTATTCGCAAGGCCTTTGAGGGCTCTTCCCTGGAGACCATCAAGCACATGGTGGCCGCCGGCATGGGCGTCACGCTGGTGCCGCGTCTGAGCGTGCCCAAGGAAGCCCTTGCCGGCAAGCCGCGGCGCAAGCGCGCTGAAGAGCCGCACATCAAGTACCTGCCGTTTGCGGGCGATCCGCCAACGCGGCGGGTGGTTCTGGCATGGCGTCGCAGTTTTACCCGCTACGAGGCCATTGCGGCCTTGAGAAATGCCATCTATGCCTGCGAGTTGCCCGGCGTGACAAGACTTTCCTGAGGAGCAGCGAGTGAATTCCCTGAAGTTGCGGCTAGCCCTCTATCTGGACTTGATTCGCTGGAATCGCCCTGCCGGCTGGCTGCTGCTGCTCTGGCCCACGCTGAGCGCCCTGTGGGTTGCGGCCAACGGCTTTCCGGGCTGGCATCTGCTGCTGGTGTTCACCCTGGGCACCATCCTGATGCGCAGTGCCGGTTGTTGTATCAACGACGTTGCCGACCGCGAGTTTGACCGGCATGTCAAACGCACCGCAGCGCGTCCGGTGACCACCGGCGCGGTGTCGGTCAAAGAGGCTTTGTTGCTCGGTGCAGGGCTGGCGCTGCTGGCCTTTGCCTTGGTCTTGACTACCAACGCCGTCACCATTGCCTGGTCGTTTGTGGCGCTGGGCATCACCCTTTTTTACCCCTATGCCAAACGCTTTGTTTCGATGCCGCAGGCGGTGCTGGGGGTGGCCTTCAGTTTCGGCATTCCGATGGCCTTCTCTGCCGTGCAGGGGCAAGACGCCTGGAGTTTGGTGGCCATGCGCGCCAGCGTGCCCTGGCTGGCGTGGGTCTTGCTGCTGGGCAATCTGTTCTGGGTGCTGGCCTATGACACCGAATACGCCATGGTAGACCGGGACGACGACCTCGCCATCGGCATGAAAACCTCCGCCATCACCCTGGGTCGCTGGGACGTGCCGGTGATTCTGCTTTGCTATCTTGTTTACATCGTCATCTGGGATGTTGCCCTGTCGGCCTATGCCCAGGGCACGCCGTTCTACGTTGCCGTGACGCTCGCTTTCGGGCAGGTCGCCTGGCACTACACCCTGATCCGGGAGCGCTCCCGGGACGGCTGCTTCAAAGCCTTCCGCCTGAACCACTGGCTTGGCTTCACCCTGTTCGCCGGCATCGCCGCCAGTTACGCCCTGCATTGAAAAAGGCCACCCGATGGGGCGGCCTTTTTTGAGGCGGCACTTGCAAACGGCTTACTGCGACGCTGCGCTGGCCGATTTTTTGGCTTTCTTGGCCTTTGACTTCTTGGCCTTGGAGCCGGCTTTGGACTTGGCCTTGCTGGCCTTCTTGGCTTTGGCCGGCTCCGCCTGGCTTGTGCCCTGGGCGGATGCGGGGCTGGAGATCACGGCCAAGGGCATGGCGATGATGGCGGCGCTGATGAGTGCGGTAAGAAGCTTTTTCATGTCGAGGTCCTGTGGATGAAGCGGGAGTGATTCACCGTACTGTAACGTTTGCGCAAAGGCGGCGGTTGACGCTCAATCCGCACCAAATTCGTCGCCCAGTTCTTTGGCCCGCTGGCGTGCCGCGTACATGGCGTTGATCAGTTCAGCCTGCATGTCTTCGTCTTCCATGGAGGCGATGGCCGCCTCGGTGGTACCGCCTTTGGAAGTGACGCGCTGGCGCAATACCTTGGGCGACTCGCTGCTGGCCTGTGCCAGTGCGCCGGCGCCGACAAAAGTGGCCGTCGTCAACTGGTGTGCCTGCTCGCGCGTCAGACCCATCTCGACGCCGGCCGTGGTCATGGCCTCCATAAAGTAAAAAAGGTAGGCCGGTCCGGAGCCCGAGAGCGCCGTCACCACATCGAGTTTCTCTTCCGCGTCAAGCCACACAAACTCACCGGTACTGGCAATGACCTCGCCAATCCAGGCCTTGTCGGCAAGGCTTACCGGCGCACGTGCAAACAGCGCACTGATGCCCTTGCCAATCAGGGCCGGTGTGTTCGGCATGGCGCGCACAATCCGCTCGCTCCCCAGCCAGCGTGCAATGCTGTCGCTGCGAATGCCCGCTGCCACACTCAGATGCAGCGCGTTTTGGGTGTACGGCCGCACTTGCTGCGCGGCTTGCCTGAAAGCCTGGGGTTTGACCGCCCAGACCACCAGATCGGCCGCGCTCAAGAACGGTCCGGCCTGTGCCTGCGCCGTCACACCGTAGCTGCTCTGGAGTTTTTCCTGGGCCGCGGTAAACGGCTCCACCACGTCAATTTGGCTCGGGGCAAAGCCCTGGCCCAGCAGACCGCCGATGATGGCACTGGCCATGTTGCCGCCGCCGATGAACGCAATGCGTTTGCTCATATTCGTCTTTCCAAAATGGATGGCGCCCGCTTTCGTCATCGCGAGGGCGTAGCCCGCGGCGATCCATGCCGTCAATGGATCGCCACAACGCGCCGTTTCAAGGCCCAAGTCTAAAGGACAGTCTGCCGGACTGCGTGCTCCCATTGCTCCATCAACTCCGTGGCACGGCTGGTGGCCAGTGTTGGCAGGAAGCACCGCTCGACTTGCCACAAATCGGCCAGCTCGTCAGTGCTCTGGTACAGACCGGTCGCCAGACCGGCCAGATACGCCGCGCCAAGTGCGGTGGTTTCGGTGATGGCCGGCCGGACCACCGGAATACCAAGCAAATCGGCCTGGAACTGCATCAACAAGTCATTCACGCAAGCACCACCGTCCACCCGCAGTTCGCTTACCCGGGAGCCGCCGGCCTCAACCGCGTCGCGGCTCATGGCATGCAGCAAGGCGGCGCTCTGAAAGGCGATGCTCTCCAGCGCGGCGCGGGCAATATGCGCAATACTGCTGCCGCGCGTCAATCCGGTAATGGTGCCGCGCGCATCGGGCTTCCAGTAAGGGGCGCCGAGTCCGGTAAACGCCGGCACCACCATCACGCCACCCGAATCCGGCACACTTTGCGCCAGTTTTTGCACTTCGGCGCTGTGCGAGATGGCGCGCAAGCCGTCGCGCAGCCACTGCACCACGGCGCCGCCAATAAAAACGCTGCCTTCCAGTGCAAATTCGGTGCGCGCGGTCGTTTGTGCCGCGCTGGTGGCAATCAGGCCGTTGTTGGAGGTCTCGAACTTGCCTCCGGTGTGCATCAACATAAAGCAGCCGGTGCCGTAGGTGTTTTTCACCATCCCGGCCTTAAAGCAGGCTTGGCCGAAGAGGGCGCTTTGCTGGTCCCCGGCAACACCGCCGATGGCAATGCTGTGCCCCAGCAAGTCCGCTCTAACCTCGCCGTACAAGGCGCTCGACGGCTTGACCTTGGGCATCAAGTTGGCCGGAATGTCCATTGCCTGCAGCAATTCGGCATCCCATTGGTTGCTGTGGACGTTGAACAGCATGGTGCGCGAGGCATTGCTGACGTCGGTGGCGTGGACCGCGCCGCCGGTCAGGCACCAGAGCAGCCAGCTGTCGACGGTCCCAAAGGCCAATTCACCGTCTTGCGCCTGCTGGCGCGCTCCTGGCACGTGATCAAGCAGCCACTTCAGCTTGGTGCCTGAAAAATAGGCATCGACCAGCAAGCCGGTCTTGGCCTGAATCGTTGCCGCCAAGCCGCGTTCCCGCAGCTCAAGGCAGGCCGGCTCGGCGCGTCGGTCCTGCCAGACGATGGCATGGTGAATCGGCAGCCCGGTGCGCCGGTTCCAGACCACGGTGGTTTCACGCTGGTTGGTGATGCCAAGGGCGCGTACCTGGCGCGCTGAAATACCCGCCTTCTGCAGGGCCTCGCGCGCCGTGGCCAGTTGGGTGCGCCAGATTTCCAGCGGATCGTGTTCTACCCAGCCGGGCTGCGGGTAGATCTGCGTCAGTTCCTGTTGCGCCATCGCTTTGATTTTCCCGGCAGCGTCAAACACAATGCTGCGGGAGCTGGAGGTGCCCTGGTCCAGGGCGAGCAGGTAGGTCATGGGATACTGCCGGAATGGGAATGGAGAGGCATTATTAATCGAGATGCAATCTGGCCGAAGTCGGCGCAAGCCCTTCCGACCCGGCGCGAAGAATTGACCGCGCGTCTGGCGGCGGACTGCCACTATGACATCGCCATCGTTGGTGGCGGCGCCACCGGCCTGGGCGTCGCACTCGACGCCGCGGCGCGCGGCTTCAAGGTGGTGCTGGTCGAGTCGCACGATTTTGCCAAGGGCACCTCGTCCCGTGCTACCAAACTGGTCCATGGCGGCGTGCGCTATCTGGCCCAAGGCAATATTGGTCTGGTGCGCGAGGCCCTGCATGAGCGCAGTACCCTGCTGCAGAATGCGCCGCATCTGGCGCAGCCGCTGGCGTTTGTCGTGCCGGCCTACCGCTGGTGGGAGATTCCGTTCTACGCTAGCGGGCTCAAGTTGTACGACGTTTTGGCCGGCAAAGCCGGCTTGGGGCGTACCGAAATACTCAGTGCTGCCGAAACCCTGGCCTTGTTGCCGGCGGCCAAGTCGCATCGGCTGATGGGTGGCATCAAGTACTGGGATGGCCAGTTCAACGACGCCCGGCTGGCGCTGGCGCTGGCCCGCAGTGCGGCGGCGCAGGGGGCCTTGCTGCTCAACTATATGCCCGCCTCGGATCTGTTTTATGACGAAGCCAAAGTGGCCGGGCTGGTGTGTCACGATGCACTAAGCGGGCAGCCCTACCGCATCCGGTCGCGTTGTGTGGTGAACGCCACAGGCGTCTGGGTCGACGAGCTCAGACAAAAAGACGGAGAGGCCAACAGCGGTGACGGCAGGCGGCCGGTCAAACCCATGGTGGCGCCCAGTCAAGGCGTTCACATCGTGGTGGATCGTGACTTTCTTGGCGGCGACAGCGCCCTGATGGTCCCCAAGACAAGCGACGGACGGGTTTTGTTTGCAGTGCCCTGGCTGGGCAAAGTCATATTAGGCACCACGGACACGCCGCGCCATGACCTCGCGCGCGAGCCGCTGGCCTTCAAGGAAGAGGTCGATTTCATTTTGAACGAGTCAGCGCGCTACTTGACGCGCCCACCGCTGCGCACGGATGTCAGGAGCATCTGGGTCGGCCTGCGCCCACTGGTCAAGCCGCAGGACGACGAGGGCGACAACACCAAGGGCCTGAGTCGCGAGCACACCGTGCTGGTAAGCCGCAGCGGTCTGGTAACCGTGACCGGTGGCAAATGGACCACTTACCGCGCCATGGCCGAGGACGTGCTGGACACCTGCATGCAAAAGTCCCTGCTTGGCCGCAAGCCCGCTGGCGTCACCGTGCATTTAAAACTGCTGGGCGCTGGCGCTGTGGGCACCCAGGCGGTCTCGATCTGTCAGCCGCCGGGCGCGCATTCCTATGGCGATGAGCAAGCCCTGCTGGCGGCGCTGCCGGGCGCCGATGTGGTGCTTTGTCCGGGTTTGACCGAAGCCATGGTTCGCTTTGCCGCCCGATACGAATACGCCATCAAGGTCGAAGACGTGCTGGCGCGGCGTTCCCGGCTGTTGTTTTTGGACGCCAGACTGGCGTCCACGCTGGCGCAGCGGGTCGGCGAAGTGCTGCAGCAAGAAACCGGTCTGGACCCTGAAGTTGCCGCTTTTTCAGGGTTGGCACGGCAGTATTTCGAGCTGCCCTGATAAATGCCTTGACGGCCGGTCAGAAGTCGTGCACAATAGCCGGCTTCGCTTGAAAAAGTACGAAGTGTCTGCCCAGCGAGCGTGATGTGAGTGGTTTACATCGCAAACGACGGGCCCAAGACTGACCGGATTTATCCGGTGCAAGTTGGGAAGAATTGAAATGATCCAAGCTGAATCCAGATTAGAAGTTGCCGACAATACCGGCGCCAAGTCCGTCCTGTGCATCAAGGTGCTCGGTGGGTCCAAGCGTCGCTACGCCAGCGTCGGCGACGTTATCAAAGTAAGTATCAAAGAAGCTGCTCCGCGCGGTCGCGTCAAAAAAGGCGAGATCTACAGTGCAGTGGTGGTACGTACGGCCAAGGGCATCCGTCGCAGTGACGGCTCCTTGGTCAAATTCGATGGCAATGCAGCAGTGTTGCTGAACGCCAAATTGGAGCCAATCGGCACCCGTATCTTCGGCCCGGTGACGCGCGAACTGCGTACCGAGAAGTTCATGAAGATCGTGTCCCTGGCCCCTGAAGTTTTGTAAGGACACGCCATGAACAAGATTCGCAAAGGCGACCAAATCATCGTGCTCGCAGGGCGCGACAAGGGCAAGCGCGGCACCATTGCCTCGCGCAAAGACGACTCCCACGTGATCGTGGACGGCGTCAATATCGTCAAGAAACATACCAAACCCAATCCCATGAAAGGGACGGTTGGCGGCATTGTTGAAAAAGCGATGCCCATTCACCAGTCCAACGTGGCGATTTTCAACGCCGCCACCGGCAAGGCTGATCGTGTTGGCATCAAACAGCTGGCTGACGGTAAACGCGTTCGCGTCTACAAGTCCAGCGGTGAAGAAATCAAGGTGGCATAAACATGGCTCGTTTGCAACAACACTATCGCGAAAAAGTAGCGCCAGAGCTGATGGCCAAATTTGGCTATACCTCTCCCATGCAGGTTCCGCGTTTCACCAAAATCACCCTGAACATGGGTGTCAGTGAGGCCGTGGCCGACAAAAAAATCATGGACCACGCGGTCGCAGACCTGAGCAAGATTGCCGGTCAGAAACCCGTTGTCACCATGTCCAAGAAGGCCATTGCGGGCTTCAAGATCCGCGAGAACCAGGCCATTGGCTGCATGGTTACCTTGCGTGGCGTCCAGATGTTCGAGTTTCTGGACCGCTTCGTCACCGTGGCTTTGCCGCGTGTTCGCGATTTCCGGGGTATTTCCGGTCGGGCCTTTGATGGCCGCGGCAACTACAACATCGGCGTCAAAGAACAGATCATCTTCCCTGAAATTGAATACGACAAGGTTGACGCCTTGCGCGGCCTCAATATCAGCATCACCACAACGGCCAAGACCGATGAAGAGTGCAAAGCACTGCTCGCAGGTTTCCGTTTCCCCTTCAAGAACTGAGGTGACCTGTGGCTAAAATGGCTTTAATTCAGCGCGAACTCAAGCGCGACAAACTGGTTGCCAAGTACGCGAAAAAACACGCGGAACTCAAGGCAATTTCTGCTGACCTCAAGCGCAGCGACGAAGAGCGCGCAGCAGCCCGTCTGGGCTTGCAAAAACTTCCGCGCAATGCCAACCCGACACGCCAGCGCAACCGCTGCGCGATCACGGGTCGTCCTCGCGGCACCTTCCAGTATTTCGGTCTGGCGCGTGCAAAGATTCGTGAAATGGCTTTTGCCGGAGAAATCCCCGGCATGGTCAAAGCCAGCTGGTAAGCGGTAGGAGACATAAACATGAGCATGAGTGATCCCATCGCCGACCTGTTGACACGCATTCGCAATGCGCAGATGGTTGCCAAGACGACTGTTTGCGTACCTTCTTCCAAAGTGAAGGTGGCCATTGCCCAGGTGTTGAAAGACGAAGGCTATATTGACGGCTTCAAGATCAACAATGAAGACGGCAAGGCAGAGCTTGAAATCGCCCTGAAATACTACGCTGGCCGGCCAGTGATTGAGCGCATCGAGCGCGTCAGTCGCCCTGGTTTGCGTGTTTACCGTGGCAGTGATGCCATTCCTCAAGTCCAGAATGGCCTGGGTGTGGCGATCGTCACCACCCCCAAGGGCGTCATGACTGATCGCAAAGCGCGCGCTACCGGTGTCGGTGGCGAAGTGCTCTGTTACGTCGCTTAAAGCGTGACATTCAGGAGTACCAGAAAATGTCCCGTATAGGAAAAATGCCCGTCGCCGTTCCGGCTGGCGTGGATGTATCACTCAAAGAAGACCAGATCAGCGTCAAAGGCGCTGGCGGTGTCCTGTCGTTCGCCCAGAACGTCCTGGTCAAGGTCACACTCGATGCCGGCAAGCTGAGCTTTGCTCCAGCCAACGACTCCCGTGAAGCCGATGCCATGAGCGGCACCATGCGCCAGTTGGTCAACAACATGGTGCAAGGCGTAACCAAGGGCTTCGAGAAAAAACTCAACCTGGTCGGCGTCGGCTACAAGGCCCAGGCGCAAGGCGCCAAGCTGAACCTCACGGTCGGCTTTTCGCATCCGGTCAACAAAGACATGCCAGCCGGTATCACTGTGGCAACGCCCACACCGACAGAAATCGTGATCAAGGGCGCCGATCGTCAGCGCGTGGGTCAGGTGGCCGCAGAGATTCGCGCCATCCGTCCTCCCGAGCCTTACAAGGGCAAGGGCATCCGTTATTCGGATGAAAAGATCACGATCAAAGAAACCAAGAAGAAGTAAGGGGCAGCACCATGTTGAGCAAAAAAGAACAGCGTCTGCGCAGAGCCCGTCAAACCCGTATCCGGATCGCCACCCAGCGTGTCGCCCGTTTGACGGTAACACGTACCAATCTGCATATTTATGCCAGCGTCATTTCTGGCGATGGCGACAAGATTTTGGCAAGTGCATCCACCGCAGAAGCCGAAGTTCGTACCGCCCTGGGCGCGTCCGGCAAGGGCGGCAATGTTGCCGCAGCCCAGGTGGTTGGCAAGCGCGTGGCTGAAAAAGCCAGGGCTGCCGGTGTTGAAAAAGTTGCCTTTGACCGTGCCGGGTTTGCATACCATGGCCGCGTCAAGGCTTTGGCAGATGCGGCACGTGAAGCAGGCTTGCAGTTCTAAGCAGATCGGAAAAAAGAATGGCTAAAGTTCAAGCGAAAATGCAGGGCAAGGCTGAAGGGCCTGAAGACGGTCTGCGTGAGAAGATGATCGCGATCAATCGCGTTACCAAGGTGGTCAAAGGCGGCCGTATTCTTGGTTTCGCGGCGCTGACCGTGGTTGGTGACGGCGATGGCCGGGTTGGCATGGGCAAGGGCAAGTCAAAAGAAGTGCCCGCAGCTGTGCAAAAGGCGATGGAAGAAGCGCGCCGCAACCTGACCAAGGTTTCCCTCAAAAATGGCTCGATCCACCACAAGGTGATGGGTCAGCATGGTGCGGCGGCTGTCATGATGGCGCCCGCTCCCAAGGGCACCGGCATCATCGCCGGCGGCCCAATGCGCGCCGTCTTCGAGGTCGTTGGTATCACCGACATCGTGGCCAAGAGCCACGGTTCGACCAATCCTTACAACATGGTTCGTGCCACGCTCGACGCCCTCTCGCATGCCACAACGCCGTCGCATGTCGCTGCCAAGCGCGGCAAGACGGTTGAAGAACTCTTCGTCTGACCGGGAGTCCAGAAATGACGACAAAACAAACAGTCAAAGTGCAGTTGGTTCGCAGCCCTATCGGTTGCCAGGAATCGCACCGCGCCACCGTTCGTGGTCTTGGCCTTCGCAAAATTCGCAGTGTGCGCGAGTTGGCGGATACGCCCGAGGTCCGCGGCATGATTAACAAGATCAGTTATCTGGTCAAAGTGCTCTAAGAGGTTGATGATGGAACTCAATGGCATCAAGCCCGCTGACGGTGCAAAGCACTACAAGCGTCGCGTCGGTCGTGGTATCGGCTCTGGCATCGGCAAGACCGCAGGTCGTGGTCACAAGGGCCAAAAGTCGCGCGCTGGCGGCTACCATAAAGTCGGTTTTGAAGGCGGTCAAATGCCTATGCAACGGCGCTTGCCCAAGCGCGGTTTCAAATCCCATCTGCTCAAGTTCAACGCTGAAGTCACCCTGGCTTCGCTGGAACTGCTCGGCGCTGCCGAAATCGATCTGGTCACACTCAAGCAGGCCGGTCTGGTCGGTGAACTCGCCCGGGTCGTCAAGGTCATCAAGACCGGTGAAATCACCAAAGCGGTCAAGTGCACCGGTATCGGCGCCACCGCCGCTGCCAAAGCAGCCATTGAAGCCGCTGGCGGCAGTTTCGCTTAAACCGCAGTTACTGAAAGACTGAGCACGTGGTAACCAACGCAGCACAATTGGCAAAAACCGGCAAGTTCGGCGACCTGCGTCGCCGTCTGGTCTTTTTGCTGCTTGCCCTCGTCGTGTACCGCGTTGGCGCCCACATTCCGGTGCCCGGCATAGACCCAGCGCAGCTGGCGCAGTTTTTCAAGGGCCAGCAGGGCGGTATCCTGGGCATGTTCAACATGTTCTCGGGCGGCGCGCTGTCGCGCTTCACCGTTTTCGCGCTGGGCATCATGCCCTATATCTCGGCATCGATCATCATGCAGTTGCTCACCTACGTGGTACCCACGTTCGAGCAGCTCAAGAAAGAAGGCGAAGGCGGACGCCGCAAAATCACGCAATACACCCGCTACGGCACGCTCGGCCTGGCCCTGTTCCAGTCCATGGGCATTGCCCTGGCACTTGAAAGCTCGCCGGGTCTGGTGATGGTGCCTGGTTTTGGTTTTCGCATGACGGCCATCGTCACGCTGACATCCGGCACGCTGTTCCTGATGTGGCTGGGTGAGCAGATCACCGAGCGTGGCTTGGGCAACGGCATCTCGATCCTGATCTTTGGCGGTATCGCCGCCGGTTTGCCCAATGCCATTGGCGGCTTGCTCGAACTCGTGCGCACCGGTGCCATGAGCATCATCGTGGCACTGTTCATTGTCGTGCTGGTGGCCCTGGTCACTTACTTCGTCGTCTTTGTTGAGCGTGGCCAGCGCAAGATCCTGGTCAACTACGCGCGGCGCCAGGTTGGCAACAAGGTTTATGGCGGGCAGTCGTCACACCTGCCGCTAAAGCTCAACATGGCCGGCGTCATTCCGCCCATCTTCGCCTCCAGCATTATTTTGTTGCCCGCCACCGTGGTTGGCTGGTTCAGCACCGGCGACTCCATGCGCTGGCTCAAAGACATTGCCGGCTCCCTGACGCCAGGGCAGCCCATTTACGTCATGCTGTACGCTGGCGCTATCGTATTTTTCTGCTTCTTTTACACGGCGCTGGTCTTCAACAGCCGTGAAACAGCGGACAACCTCAAGAAGAGCGGCGCCTTCATCCCCGGCATCCGTCCGGGTGACCAAACCGCCCGCTACATAGACAAGATCTTGCTGCGCCTGACCTTTGCGGGTGCGATCTACATCACGCTGGTCTGCCTGCTGCCTGAATTCCTGATCCTCAAATACAACGTGCCGTTTTACTTTGGCGGCACCTCGCTCCTGATTATTGTGGTGGTGACCATGGACTTCATGGCCCAGGTTCAGAATTATCTGATGTCGCAGCAGTATGAGTCCTTGTTGAAGAAGGCCAATTTCAAGTCTTCCTAAGGCAAGCAAACTATGTCAAAAGACGATGTCATTCAGATGCAGGGCGAGGTGGTTGAGAACCTGCCCAATGCCACGTTTCGTGTGAAACTGGAAAACGGACACATCGTCTTGGGCCATATTTCCGGAAAAATGCGCATGCACTACATCCGCATTCTTCCAGGTGACAAGGTCACGGTTGAGCTGACGCCCTACGATTTGAGCCGGGCGCGCATTGTATTCAGAGCTAAGTAAACAAGGTTTTAGGAGAATGAAATGAAAGTTTCGGCTTCGGTCAAGAAAATTTGCCGTAACTGCAAGGTGATTCGGCGCAAGGGCGTGGTGCGTGTGATCTGCTCAGATCCGCGTCACAAGCAGCGTCAGGGTTGATTGCAATAGTTTTAGAGGACGAAAATGGCACGTATCGCTGGCATCAATATTCCGCCGCAACAGCATTCTGAAATTGGCCTGACGGCTATCTTCGGGATCGGTCGCAATCGCGCTCGCAAAATCTGCGAAGCTTGTGGCATCGCTTACTCCAAGAAGGTCAAAGACTTGACCGACTCGGACCTTGAAAAAATTCGCGACCAGATCGCGCAATTCACCATTGAAGGTGATCTGCGTCGCGAGACCACCATGAACATCAAACGCTTGATGGACATTGGTTGTTACCGCGGATTCCGTCATCGGCGTGGCCTGCCTGTGCGTGGCCAACGCACACGTACCAATGCCCGTACCCGCAAAGGCCCCCGCAAGGCCGCTGCTTCATTGAAGAAATAACAGGGATTGAAAGACCACTATGGCAAAAGCTCCCGCCAGTAACGCGGCCCAACGGGTCCGCAAGAAGGTTCGCAAGAACGTAGCCGACGGCATAGCGCACGTCCACGCCTCGTTCAATAACACCATCATCACGATCGCCGATCGGCAAGGCAATGCCTTGTCGTGGGCGTCTTCGGGTGGTCAGGGGTTCAAGGGTTCCCGCAAGTCCACGCCGTTTGCGGCGCAGGTCGCCTCCGAGGTGGCAGGTCGTGCTGCCATCGAGCAGGGAATCAAGAACCTCGATGTTGAAATCAAGGGCCCCGGCCCCGGTCGCGAATCTTCGGTTCGCGCCCTGGCTGCTCTTGGCATTCGCATCAACATGATTGCCGACGTGACCCCGGTGCCGCACAACGGCTGCCGCCCACAGAAGCGCCGCCGTATCTAAAGATTCGGCATCCGTTTTTAACAAGCCCACCGCCACCGGCGCCAGCTGGTGGCTCCCGCACTGATGTGCGGCAGATGACATAAAGGAAGTTCAAGTGGCACGCTATCTAGGCCCCAAGGCCAAATTATCCCGCCGAGAAGGCACCGACCTGTTTCTCAAGAGCGCCCGTCGCTCCATTGGAGACAAGGCAAAATTCGACTCCAAACCCGGTCAGCACGGTCGCACTTCAGGTGCCCGTACCTCCGACTACGGTCTGCAACTGCGCGAGAAGCAAAAAGTCAAGCGCATGTATGGCATTCTGGAGAAGCAGTTCCGCCGCTACTTCGAAGAAGCAGACAGCCGCAAGGGCAATACCGGTGCCAATCTGCTGTCGCTGCTGGAATCGCGTCTGGACAATGTCGTCTATCGCATGGGCTTTGGCTCGACCCGCGCCGAAGCGCGTCAGCTGGTCTCGCACAAGGCGCTGACGGTCAATGGCAAGGCGGTCAATATTCCGTCTTACATGGTTAAGGCCGGTGACGTGGTCGCCGTTCGCGAGAAGTCCAAGAAGCAGAACCGCGTGGTAGAAGCCCTGCAACTGGCGCAGCAAGTCGGTATGCCGAGCTGGGTTGAAGTCAATATTGAAAAGGCCGAAGGCGTTTTCAAGTCGGCTCCTGATCGCGATCAGTTTGCCGCCGACGTAAATGAGTCCTTGATTGTCGAGTTGTATTCGCGTTAAGAGTTTTACTAAAACATTATTTGTTCAAAATCGTTCCTGGGGTGCAGTTACTGCGCTTCAGGTGCTTCGCCAGCCTTACCGGTGTAATGAGCCGGGGGTATTGAGAGGAAGTCTGCATGCAAAATAGTTTACTGAAACCCAAAGCCATCAACGTCGAGCATCTGTCCGCCCATCGGGCCAAGGTTGCTCTGGAGCCCTTCGAGCGTGGCTATGGCCACACACTTGGCAACGCATTGCGCCGCGTCCTGCTGTCATCCATGCCAGGTTATGCTGCCACCGAGGTCACCATCGCTGGTGTCCTGCATGAGTACTCATCCATTGACGGCGTGCAAGAAGACGTGGTCAACATCCTGCTCAACCTCAAGGGCGTTGTCTTCAAGCTGCACAATCGTGAAGAAGTAACGCTGAGCCTGCGCAAAGACGGCGAAGGCGCTGTTACCGCGAGCGACATCCAGACCCCGCACGACGTAGAAATCGTCAACCCCGAGCACATCATTGCCCACCTCTCGCAGGGCGGCAAGCTTGATATGCAGATCAAGGTTGAAAAGGGCCGTGGCTACGTGCCAGGCACCATGCGCCGCCACGCCGACGAGCCAACCAAGTCCATTGGCCGCATCGTGCTAGACGCCTCCTTTTCTCCGGTCAAGCGCGTCAGCTACACGGTCGAGAGTGCTCGCGTCGAACAGCGTACCGATCTGGACAAGCTGGTGGTCGACATCGAAACCAATGGCGCCATCTCGGCTGAAGAAGCAGTCCGCGCATCGGCCAGAATTCTGGTTGAGCAGTTGGCCGTGTTTGCCCAGCTTGAAGGCACCGAACTGGCCGCCTTTGATGCACCCGCACCACGCGGCAGCACCCAGTTCGACCCGATCCTGTTGCGTCCGGTGGACGAGCTCGAGCTCACCGTTCGCTCAGCCAACTGCCTGAAAGCAGAAAACATCTATTACATCGGTGACCTGATCCAGCGCACCGAAAACGAGTTGTTAAAGACCCCGAACCTGGGTCGCAAATCGCTCAACGAAATCAAGGAAGTACTGGCATCGCGCGGTCTGACTTTGGGCATGAAGCTCGAAAGCTGGCCACCCGCCGCACTTGAAAAGCGTTAATTTCTGAGGCCAGAAAAGGTCTCAGCGCCACGGGCAGTACCTGATACGGCTGCCTGAATAAAACCAAAGGAAAGTACCATGCGTCACGGACACGGATTACGTAAACTCAACAGAACCAGCGAGCACCGCCTGGCGATGCTGCGCAACATGATGAACTCGCTCATCGCGCACGAAGTCATCAAGACCACCTTGCCCAAAGCCAAGGAACTGCGTCGCGTGGTCGAGCCCATGATCACCCTGGCCAAAGAAGCCACCGTGGCCAATCGCCGCTTGGCGTTTGACCGCTTGCGCGACCGCGACAGCGTGGTCAAGCTCTTCAACGACCTGGGCCCGCGCTTCAAGAGCCGTCCGGGTGGTTACACACGCATCCTTAAAATGGGTTTCCGTGTTGGCGACAACGCGCCGATGGCACTGGTTGAGCTGGTCGACCGCCCGGCAGAAATTGAAGCCCCTGCCGGCGAGCCAGAAAAGGCTTGATAGAGTACAATACACACATACCGCGCGATGGAGCAGTCTGGTAGCTCGTTGGGCTCATAACCCAAAGGTCGCAGGTTCAAATCCTGCTCGCGCAACCAATAAATTAGCGGTTTGCCCCGTTAGCAAATGCCCACTTTATGTGGGCATTCTGCTTTCAGGCCGGACGTGATCCAGATCCGGGCGGTGCCAGGGGTCGACATGCGTCATCAGGTTCAGCAC
>JBAXOZ010000001.1:0-52967 GCA_037132975.1 Comamonadaceae bacterium | reverse complement strand
GCTGCAAGGTCCCGGGCCGCAGGTAATGGAGCAAATGGGGGTCAGATTCCAATTTAGTAAATGGGGGTCAGATTCCAATTTCGTTCAACCAGCGTTCGCGCATCAGCGCCACCATGGCCCGTGCTGCCCGACCCCGGTGGCTGTTGGCGTTCTTCACCTCCACCGGCAACTGGGCAAAAGTCTGGCCAAACTGCGGGATGTACATCACCGGATCAAAGCCGAATCCATGGCTGCCCAGCGGCTCCCGGCTGATCTCGCCGCTGACCCGGCCCACGGCAATCAGCGGCTCCGGATCCTGCGCCGAGCGCACGGCTACCAGCGTGCTGACCAGCGCCGCACGGCGATTGGTTTGCTCGCGCATCTGCTCCAGCAGGGCACGCACATTGTTGTCATCGCCCTTCGCATAGCCGAACTGCGTCGCGTAGTAAGCCGTATCGACACCGGGCAGACCGCCAAAGGCATCCACACACAAACCCGCATCGTCTGCCAGCGCCGGCAGACCGCTGTGCGTCGCCGCATGGCGGGCCTTGGCCAGTGCATTTTCAACAAAGGTATGGAAGGGCTCGGCTGCTTCGCTGATACCGAGCTCGCCCTGCGCAATCAACTCCAGCCCCAGTGGCGCGAGCATGGCGCGCAGTTCGGCCAGCTTGCCCGGGTTATTGGAGGCCAGCACAATCTTCATACGCTCACGGACTGCTTCTGCAGCACAATCAGCTCGCCGATGCCCTTGGCAGCAAGTGCCAGCAAGGCGTCCATCTGCTGACGCGAGAACGCCGCGCCTTCGGCCGTTCCCTGCACTTCAACAAAATGACCGGATCCGGTCATCACCACGTTCATGTCGGTATCACAAGCCGAGTCTTCGGTGTATTCCAGATCCAGCAGCGCTGTACCCTGCACCATGCCGACCGAAATCGCCGCCACCTGGTCGCGGATCGGACTGACACTGAGTTTCCCCTGTGCCATCAACTTGCTCACTGCGTCCTGCGCTGCAACGAAGGCACCGGTGATGGCCGCCGTACGGGTGCCGCCGTCGGCCTGCAGCACATCGCAGTCCAGGTGAATCGTGCGCTCACCGAGCAGGCGAAGATCAAACACGCAGCGCATCGAGCGGCCAATCAGACGCTGGATTTCCTGGGTACGTCCGCTTTGCTTGCCACGCGCCGCCTCGCGCTCGCTGCGCGTGTGGGTGGAGCGTGGCAGCATGCCGTACTCGGCCGTGACCCAGCCCTCGCCGCTGCCCTTCTTGTGACCCGGTACTTTTTCTTCCACCGACGCCGTGCACAACACTTTGGTGGCGCCAAACTCGATCAGGACCGAGCCTTCGGCGTGAATCGTGTAGCCACGTGTGATGCGCACCGGGCGCAATTGGTCTGCGCCGCGGCCCAGGCTTCTGGCGAATTCATTCATGATGGGTTTCCTCAGGCTTGGCGTGCAGCAGAACGGCGAATGGCCGCGTTGATTTCCGCGATGGAGCGGTCGATGGCCGCATCGTCAAGCTCGTCTTGCATGGGATGGCTCCAGCCTCCCTGCACGGTGGAAGCGAAGACGGCGTCACTCATGGTGTCGGTTGAAATGCTGGTCCGGGTAGCGAGGAAATTGTCCGGCGTTTCCCATTCCAGCGCCAATGCGGTGACATTGTCGCTACTGCCGCCGGCCCGGCACAACGCACTTTCAACCAGGTCCGGCACCGCCTGGTTGACTGGCTTGTGACTCAAGTGGTAGGTGATGTCTATGTCGCTGAGTCCGGTCCACAGGCCGTCGGAGCAGAGCAGCAGCCGGTCACCCTGCTGCAGTGCTACCGGGCCACTGACTTCATACATGGGCCGCGAGGGCGAGCCCAAGCAGGTAAACAGCAGATGACGGTTATTGCGCTCTGGCAAATTCAGTTTGCCAGCACCAAGCTGACGATGCTCGGCAAAGGAATGATCCCGCGTGCGCGTCAGCAATTCACCCTGGCGCACCAGATACAACCTGGAGTCGCCACAATGAATCCAGGTCACCATGCCATCCTGAATAACAGCCGCAACGACCGTGGTGCGGGGCGCATCAAGCATGTTTCGCTCAATCGCGTAACGCACAATCTGGCGATGCGCCGCTGTCACGGCCGACGTCAGGAACAGAGCCACGTCTGACAGTGCGGGTTTCGCCTCCTTTTGAAACAGCGCCGCCATGACCTGCAAGGCCAATTGCGCCGCCACTTCACCCTGCGGGTGCCCACCCATGCCGTCAGTCAGAAAAAAAATCCCCGCAGAACGGGTATAGCAATAGCCCATTCGATCTTCATTGACTTCCCGCCCACCCTTGCGGCTGACCTGGAAGACGGAAAACTTCATTTGGCCCTTCCGCTCACCGCCGTCGCCTTCTGACCGTTCTTCTTGTTGTCAGTCACCATGGTGTCAAACTGCAACCGAACTTTTTCAACAGCCGTGAGTTTGGTGTAACGCCGTTCGCCTTCGCGGCTCAGTTCCTTCTGCAGCAGAAAAACGGATTGCGGTCTGGACAGCGGATCGAGCGACATGCACCACTCCACCACCTCGATCAGGTTGTCTGAATAGACACCCTTCAAGCGCCTCAGGGCAATCGTGATGCGGTCCTTTTCAAGCCGCTGTGGCGCTTCATTGGGCGGGTAGCCCTGCATGCAGGCATAGATGCAGGCTCCAATGGCATAGATGTCGGTCCAGGGCCCCATGGCCGCGTCGCGCCGGTACATCTCTGGCGCCGCAAACCCCGGCGTATACATCGGACGAATGAAATTACCTTCCTTGCTCAGCACTTCACGTGCGGCGCCAAAGTCAATCAGCACCGACTTGTTGTCATCGGTGATGAAGATGTTGGCGGGTTTGATGTCCAGGTGCAGCATCTTGTGCTGGTGAACAATTCTCAAACCACGCAGAATTTCGTCAAACAGGGAACGGATGGTGGACTCACGGAATACCTTGGCCTGTTTGAGATCGCGCGCCGTGACAATGAAGTCCTGCAGGGAAGCTCCCTCCAGATAATTCATCACCATGTAGACGGTTTCATTCTCCCGGAAGAAATTCATCACACTGACCACTGACGGGTGTGAAATCTGCGCCAGAGAGCGCCCTTCTTCAAAAAAACTCTTCAGCCCGAGCCGGTACAAGGACAACTTCTCTGGTGGCACCTCGGGCGCCAGCGCACCCGGAACCCGTGTCGTCAATGAAGCAGGCAGGTACTCCTTGATCGCGACCTGCTGACCTGTGGAGTCAACCGCAAGATAGACCACGCCAAACCCGCCGGCGGCTACTTTGCGCAAGACGCGATAGCCGCCAATCATGGTGTCGGGCGGTAAGGGTGCCGGTTTGACCTTGGCCATAATTTTTGAAGGAACAAGCGCCGCTTCTACATGAATCGGGTTATTCTCAAGTCCATCCCATTGAACAGAAAGTTGAGATGCCAGTTTACAGCATGACCGGTTACGCCAGTGCCCAGCACACCGCAGGCCACGCCAGTGCCGAAACCGAATCCAGAGCGGCAGCTTCTGGTCACCTCGGACTGGAGATCAGGTCGGTCAACAGCCGCTTTCTGGACCTGTCGTTCCGTCTACCTGAGGAATTGCGCCCGCATGAACCGGCACTGCGGGAAATCATTGCCGCTCGCATCAAACGAGGCAAGGTCGAAGTCCGCGTCCTGATCGAAAGCAGCGCCAGCACAGCCGTGCCAGACCCGCATCCGCGGCTGTTGCAGCGCCTGGGTTCGGTGCAGGACAGCGTCCGGGCCTGGCTGCCCGATGCCAGACCGCTGAGTGTGGCCGACGTGATCCGCCTTGGCATCAGCGAGCAGGCCTCGGCTCGAGACTGGAGCAAGGAGATCTTGCCACTGGCCGAGCAAACACTCAAACAGCTGCTGGTCGCACGAGCGCGCGAAGGCGATCGCCTGGCCAGCGCCATGCTCGATCAGATTGCCCAGTTGCGCACGCTGGCCGGCCAGGCCAAGCCGCTGGTGCCACAACTGGTGGCACAGCAGCGCCAGCGCTTCATGGACCGCTGGCAGGAAGCCATGGCCCTGGCTGACGGCGCCACCCTGCCGGAGATGGCACAGGACCGGGCACTGGCCGAAGCCACCGCGTTTGCCATCCGGATTGACGTGGCGGAGGAAATTACGCGTCTGCTCTCGCATCTTGACGAAATCGAGCGCCTGATCAAGAAGGGCGGCGAAATTGGTAAACGACTGGATTTCCTGATCCAGGAATTGCACCGTGAAGCCAACACCATGGGATCCAAATCCGCTGCGCTGGAACTGACCCATATTTCGGTCGACATGAAAGTATTGATCGAGCAACTGCGAGAGCAGGTGCAGAACATAGAATAGCGCCTCGCATGGACTATCCCGGAAACCTGTTCGTCGTTGCCGCCCCCAGTGGAGCTGGCAAATCAAGCTTGGTCAAAGCCCTGCTGGAGCTGGACTCGCATGTGCAACCCTCGGTTTCGCACACCACGCGCGCGCCGCGAGGCCAGGAAAAGCACGGCCGCGAGTACTTTTTTGTCTCCAAGCCCGAGTTTGACGCCATGGTGCAGGCCGATGCCTTCGTTGAATGGGCCAATGTGCACCAGCACCGCTACGGCACCTCCAAGAAGGCGATTGAAGAGCGCATGAGTCAGGGCGCCGATGTCATTCTCGAAATCGATTACCAGGGCGCGTTGCAGATCAAGAAGATTTTCAGCAATGCCATCAGCATCTTCATCCTGCCCCCGAGTTGGGAAGAATTGCGTGCCCGCCTGGAGCGTCGCGGCGAAGATACGCCCGAAGTCATCGATTTGCGGCTCAAAAACGCGGCACTCGAAGTGGCACAGGTCCATCAGTTCGACTTCGTTATAATCAACGAGTTGTTTGACCGAGCGCTTTTTGACCTCAAGGCAATCGTTCACTCCCAGCGACTCAAGTTCTTGGCGCAACGTCGTGCCAGGGCTGAAACTTTCAAAGCGCTGCACATTCCCTAGTGCATTCACTGATCTCTCGGAGAATTTCATGGCCCGTATTACCGTCGAAGACTGCCTGCTGCAGATCCCCAACCGCTTCCAGCTGGTGCTGGCCGCCACCTACCGTGCGCGCATGCTCAGCCAGGGCCACGCGCCCAAGGTGACCAGCAAGAACAAGCCGGGCGTGACCGCCCTGCGCGAAATTGCCGCTGGCAAGATCGGTCTGGAAATGCTGAAAAAAGTCCCCCTCTAAGTCACATCGGCTCCTGTCAAAAGCACCGCTGGCGGTGCTTTTTTGTTGCAGTGGCGCAAATGCCCGGCTGCGCGCTATATTCGGGGGGTGAGTACAACGCTGAAAACCCCTACCAGCAAGCACCCTGATGCAGCCAATGCAGCAGCGGCCAGCTTCGCCAGCCTGACGGCCAAGCTGGACTACCTCACTGCCGCTGATCTGGACCTGGTGCGTAGCGCCTACCGCTTTGCTGACCAGGCCCACCTGGGACAAATCCGCGACAGCGGCGAACCCTACATCACACATCCGATCGCCGTGGCCGCGCAATGCGCTGACTGGAAACTCGACGCCCAGGCGCTGATGGCCGCCCTGCTGCATGACGCGCTGGAAGACTGCAGCGTGACCAAGCCCGAACTGGTCGATCGCTTTGGCCCGGCCGTGGCAGAGCTGGTGGACGGTCTGACCAAGCTCGACAAGCTGCATTTCAATACGCGTGAAGAAAACCAGGCCGAGTCGTTCCGCAAGATGTTGCTGGCCATGGCCAGGGACATGCGCGTCATCCTGATCAAGCTGGCCGACCGCACCCACAATATGCGCACCCTGTCGGACGTACCACGCGAGAAGTGGGAACGTATTGCCTCCGAAACCCTGGAGGTTTACGCCCCGATCGCGTACCGTCTGGGGCTGAATCAGGCCTACCGTGAACTGCAGAATCTGGCTTTTTGCCATCTGCGGCCCTGGCGCTTCGCCGTCTTGTCCAAAGCGGTGGCCAAAGCACGACGCCGGCGCAGGGATTTGATCCAGAAAGTTCAAAAGGAAGTGGAAGCTGCCTTTGCCGCCAGCGGCATGGAGGTGCGAATCAGCGGACGCGAGAAGACCCTGTACTCCATCTACAAAAAGATGAACGAAAAGCACCTGAGCTTTGCCCAGGTGACCGATATTTACGGCTTTCGCGTGCTGGTGCCCAACGTGATCGACTGCTACACGGCGCTGGGTACGCTGCACCAACTCTACAAACCGGTCCCTGGCAGGTTCAAGGACCACATTGCGATTGGCAAGGTCAACGGCTACCAGTCGCTGCACACGACGCTGGTTGGCCCGTCGAGCATCAGCGTCGAATTCCAGGTCCGCACCGAGGCCATGAACGTGGTTGCCGAGTCCGGCGTGGCGGCCCACTGGCTGTACAAGGTGAACAGCCCGGCCCAAGCCAGTGTGAGTGATCGTCATGGCTCCAAGTGGATGCAGTCGCTGCTCGACATCCAGAATGAGACGCGCGACGCCGCCGAGTTCTGGGACCACGTCAAGGTAGACCTGTTTCCGGATGCGGTTTACGTCTTCACGCCAAAAAGTCAGATCATGGCGCTACCGCGCGGCGCCACCATCGTCGATTTTGCCTACTCGATTCACAGCAATGTGGGTGACCGCACGCAAGGTGCCAAGATCAACGGTGAGCAGGTGCCCCTGCGCACCGAGCTGAAGAACGGCGACGTGATTGAAATTGTCACGGCGCCCGACGCCACGCCAAACCCGAACTGGCTGAGTTTTGTCCGAACGGCGCGCGCGCGCTCCAAAATCCGCCAGCACCTCAAAACCATGGCACTGGCCGACTCACAGAGCCTGGGCGAGAAGATGCTGGCTCAGGCGCTGCGCGCCGAGGGCATCGACAAGACGCTGGAAGAAACCGCCCGCAACAAACAGGTGTGGGACAAGTTGCTGCGTTTCAGTGGCAACAAGAGCCAATCCGAACTGTTGACCGACATTGGTTTGGGTAAGCGCATCGCCAGCATCGTTGCCAAGCGGCTGCGCGCGCTGCTGACGGACGGCGGTGAAAAGCTCGACGCGGTCCTGCTCACGCGCGAACGTTTTGCCATGAACCAGTCAGGTTCGCAGGGCGGTGTGATGCTCGATGGCAGCGAAAACGCCTCGGTCTCGTACGCGCGCTGCTGCCGGCCTATTCCGGGCGACGCCATCGTGGGTTACCTGGGGCGCGGTGAAGGCTTGATCGTCCACGTGGAAGACTGCGGCGTTGCCAGAAAGCTCAAGCACAAGGACAGCGAGCGCTTTATCGGCGTCGAATGGTCAGATGAACCGATGCGCCCGTTTGAATCCGAAGTCGTGGTTACCGTCACCAATGGCAAAGGGGTGCTGGCGCGTGTGGCCGCCGCACTGGCAGCGGCCGAGGTGGATATAGCCCGCGTCGATATACCCGATGAGGCCGCCCAGGAGGCCATTGAACTGCGCTTCCTGATCGCCGTGCGCGATGGCACTCAACTCGACGCCGCATTGCGCAATCTCAGAAGAACACCTTCGGTGCTGAAAGCCGAGCGCACCAGCAACAGCGTAAGCGTCAGCTGACCCGCGGCGCCGGGTAGTGCACGCTGAGCACCTCGATCTCGACCACACCGGCCGGCGTTGCCAGCTGCAATACATCACCGCTGCGGCTCTTGAGCAAGGTTCTCGCAATGGGCGAGACCCAGCTGACCTGGTCCTGCGCGCTGTCAACCTCGTCGATACCCAAAATAGTGATGGTGCGCTGCGCACCCACTTCGTCCACGTAAGTCACGCAGGCGCCAAAAAAAATCTGGTCGCTGCCGTGATGCACCGTGGGGTCGACCACCTCGGCCAGCGAGAGCCGCTTGGTGAGAAAACGGATACGCCGGTCAATTTCACGCAGGCGCTTCTTGCCGTAGATGTAGTCACCGTTCTCGGAGCGGTCGCCGTTGCTGGCAGCCCAATGCACGATCTCCACGACCTTGGGGCGCTCCACGTCCATCAACGCCATCAACTCGGCATGAATGCGAGCGTAGCCAGCGGCCGTGATGTAGTTCCTGGCACCAGCAACATCGGTGGGCGCCGGCGGCTCGACATCGTCCTCGTCGTCTGTTTCCTTGGTAAAGGCCTTGTTCATTGCGAGCTTTCAAACCGGTGCAGCCGGACACCTAGTCATCCTTCAACCTTTTCGTATTTTTCGCTGCCAACTGCTTGAAGTTCGCTGCAGAAATCACGGGCTGACCACTCTGCTTCTCGATGTCCTTGCGCGTGCGCCCGGCCACGGCACCACCGTCCTTGGCGTCCTTCTTGAGCGGTGTCATGCCTATGGAGTCGCGGTCGCGGTGCAACTTGGTGGTGGTGGCCTCGGCCAGCATGGTCAGGATCAACTCGATGTCCGTCATGTGATCGCGCAGGTTCTCGTGCGCCAGTGCCTTCACCTGCTTGTACTCGTCCACCTTCAACGCAAAAGTGCCGTGCATGATCTCGTTGGTCAGGATGGCGAATTCCTGGCTGTTGCTGACACCGCGCTGCTTCCACTCGTCGGTCAGGTCTTGCCGCACCGCAATGCCGCGCAGGCGCTTGTCGATCCATTCCTTGGGGTAACCCTTCTTCTCGTAAAGCTCCTGCATCCGCCCCATAGCGAGTTCGGGGTTTTCAATCTCGTCGAGGCGCTCTTTGCCGACCTTGGCGAGCCAACGTTTGAAGGGTTCGGCCTTGGGGCTGGGGATGGACTGGATCAGGCGGAAAATACCTTGCGTGTTCCAGCACTGGAGCTTTTGCCGCCCGCCTGCCGTCGCAAACGCCAGCGCAAGGGGGGGGTCAATTTGTCCCCCCCCTTGAACGTCGGCACCCAAGTCGGGGTCGCGCCTGCGCATCTTCTTCCAATAGTCGGTCGGATCGGCAGCATCCGTCAGCGCGGCAATGATGTCGGTAATGACGAACCACCACTCGCCGGCGTGGTACAGCTTGCGTATTTGCTGACCATCAAACAAGGCCAGATTCGATTTCCTTTCAGCGCGCATGATGTACTCCCTTCAGGATGCTTGTCCAAGCACGCCTAGCCACTGTCCCCCGGTTCAGCATTGGCGCTGTCGATACATCACAATGTACATCAGAGTGCAGCGTCATTCATGATTTTGACTCAGGGTTTTGTCGGGGGAAACGACAGAAAGAAGAAAGGACTTAGTGCCTTTCGACGCTAAGTCCTTGATTCATTTGGTGCGGCTGGCAGGAATTGAACCCACGACCCCTTGGTTCGTAGCCAAGTACTCTATCCAACTGAGCTACAGCCGCTGAGGCGCGAAGTATAACAGCAAGATTTCCTCAAGGCGGGTCAATGGGCCTGGTCCCAGTTGGCCCCCACGCCCACTTCTGCCAGCAGCGGCACCTTCAAATCTGCCACGCCGGCCATCAGGCGGGGAATCTCGGATTTCAGCCAGTGCACCTCGGACTCGGGCACCTCAAACACCAGTTCGTCATGCACTTGCATGATCATCTTGGTGCCGCGTTTTTCATCGTCGAGCACCTGCTGCACTTTCACCATGCTGAGCTTGATCAGGTCCGCCGCCGTACCCTGCATGGGTGCGTTGATGGCGGCACGCTCGGCACCGCTGCGCCGGGGTCCGTTCGGGGAGTTGATCTCGGGCAGGTACAGGCGCCGGCCGAACACGGTCTCGACATAGCCCTTGCTCTTGGCGGCCTGGCGTGTGTGGTCCATGTAGAGCTTGACGCCGGGGTAACGGTCAAAGTAGCGCTCGATGTAATTTTTGGCTGCCGTGTTGTCGATGTTCAGGGCGCGCGCCAGCCCGTAGGCACTCATGCCGTAGATGAGCCCGAAATTGATGACCTTGGCGTAACGCCGCTGTTCACTGGTGACTTGCGCCGTGCTGCAGCCAAAGATCTCGGCCGCTGTGGCGCGGTGCACGTCCATGCCGTCATGAAAAGCCAGCAGCAGGGCCGCATCACCGCTGATGTGCGCCATGATGCGCAACTCGATCTGGCTGTAGTCGGCGCTGGCAATCACGCAACCCGGCGGCGCCACAAAAGCCTCGCGCACGCGACGCCCCTCGGCCGTGCGGATCGGAATGTTCTGCAGGTTCGGGTCGTTGCTTGACAGGCGCCCGGTCACCGCCACCGCCTGCGCGTAATGGGTGTGGACACGGCCGGTGCGGGGGTGCGCGAGTTGTGCCAGCTTGTCGGTGTAGGTGCCCTTGAGTTTGGCCAGCCCGCGGTGCTCCAGAATTTTGGCCGGTAGCGGGAAGTCCTCCGCTAGTTTTTCCAGCACTTCTTCGTCCGTGCTGGGCGCACCGGTGGCGGTCTTCTTGACCACCGGCAAGCCGAGCTTGGTAAAGAAGATCTCGCCAATCTGTTTGGGGCTGCTCAGGTTGAAGGGCTGCCCTGCCAGTTCGTGCGCCTCTTTCTCCAGTTGCACAATGCGCACACCCAACTCATGGCTTTGCGTAGCCAGCGTTGGCGCATCAATCAGCACCCCATTGCGCTCGATGCGGTACAGCGCCTCGCTGCTGGCAATTTCAAGCTCGTAGACAAAGCGCAGCTTGGCGTCCAACTGCAACTGCGGCCACAGCGCCAGGTGCAGGTCGAGCGTCATGTCGGAGTCTTCGCAGGAATACTGCGCCGCCTTGTCCACCTCCACCTGGTCAAAGCAGATCTGGTTCACGCCCTTGCCGCACAGGTCTTCAAAGCTGATGCCGCTGCGACCCAGATGACGCTCGGCCAGACTGGCCAGCCCGTGCGGCTTGTGCACTTCCAGCACATAGCTCTGCAGCATGGTGTCGTGGGCATAGCCTTGCACTTCGATGCCATGATTGGCAAAGACGTGCCGGTCGTACTTGATGTGCTGGCCCAGCTTCTTCTTGCTGCCGTCCTGCAGCCAGGGCTTGAGCCGCGCCAGCACCTCATCGCGCGGCAACTGCGCGGGCGCATCGGCATAGCTGTGTGCCAGAGGGATGTAGGCCGCCTCACCGGGTTTGACGCTCAGGCTGATGCCAACCATTTCGGCGCGCATTTCATCCAGCGAGGTGGTTTCGGTATCCACCGCCACCAGTTCGGCAGTCTCGACAATGGCGAGCCAGCGCTCAAAGCCATCCCAGCTCAGGAGGGTCTCGTAGGCCACCGTGGTGACGCTGGACCGTGGCTGGGAAGGGATTTGGTCGGGCTCATCGAAAAGACCTGGTTCAGACAGTGGATTGCCGCGCTGCGCTCGCAATGACGAAGCAAGTTGCCCAGATTCGTCATCGCGAGGCTGCAGGCCGTGGCGATCCATGGGGGAACGAGCGGCGATCGCCCGTGCCAAGCCCTTGAAACCGTACTTTTCGTAAAAGACGAACAGGGCCTCAAAGTTCATGCTGCCGCTGGCCAGAGCAGTCAGGGCCGGCAGGTCGTTCACCCAGCCACTCAGATCGCAGTCGGTCTTGATGGTCAGCAACTGGCGCCCCATTGGCAACCAGTCCAGCGACTTCCTCAGGTTCTCACCCACCGCGCCGGTGATGGCATCGGCATGCGCCACCACGCCATCGAGCGAGCCATATTGTTGCAGCCACTTGGCAGCGGTTTTGGGGCCGACCTTGGGTACACCGGGCACGTTGTCAATGACATCGCCCACCAGCGTCTGGTAGTCCACCATCAGCTGCGGCGGCACACCAAATTCGGCTTCGACACCGGCCACATCGCGGCGCTTGCCGTTCATGGTGTCGATGATAGTGATGTGGCTGTTAACCAGCTGCGCCAGATCCTTGTCGCCACTGCTGACAATCACCTCGACGCCCTGAGCGGCGGCAGTCACGGCCAGTGTGCCGATCACATCGTCGGCCTCCACGCCGGGCACGGCCAGCACCTGCCAGCCCATCAGACGCACCACCTCATGGATAGGCTCGATCTGGGCGCGCAAGTCATCCGGCATGGGCGAGCGGTGCGCCTTGTACTCGGGGTAGAGCGCATCACGAAAAGTGGGTCCCCGGGCGTCAAAAACGCAGGCGGCAAAGTCGGCCGGAAAGTCCTTGCGCAGACTTTGCAGCATATTGATCATGCCGCGAATGGCGCCCGTGGGCGCGCTGCTCGGCTCACCCGGCACAGCGCGCAGGTCCGGCATGGCATGAAAAGCGCGGTACAGGTAACTCGAACCATCGACCAGCAGCAGGTTCTTCTTGGTTGTCCGGGTGTCATTCATGACCCCATTTTGCCTGCGCTGGCGCAAGCGTGTGTAGTTCTACAATCCTGGCATGCGCGGTGCCCACATTTTCTGATTCATGGCGGTTTACACAGAAGTTCCGACCGAACAGGTCCGCGCCCTGCTGCTTGAACTCAAGCTCGGCGAGCTGCAGCACATGCAAGGTTGCGCCGGTGGCATAGAAAACACCAATTACTTTGTCAGCACCCGTCGCGACGGCGAAACCCACGACTACGTGCTGACCCTTTTTGAGCGTCTGAGTTTTGCCCAGTTACCCTTCTATCTGCGCCTGATGAAGCACCTGGCGCAACGCGGCATACCGGTGCCCGACCCGACGGCCAATGCCCGGGGCGAACTGGTCTTTGAGCTCCAGGGCAAGCCGGCCGCCGTAGTCAACAAGCTGCGCGGACAGAGCGAATTGGCGCCGACCAGCGAGCACTGCGCTGCCGTCGGCGCGACGCTGGCCAGAATGCATCTGGCGGGTCGCGACTTCGCGCTGACCCAGCCCAATTTGCGCGGCCTCGCCTGGTGGAATGAGACCGCGCCGGTGGTGCTGCCTGAACTCGACACCGCGCAGGCGACACTGCTGCGCAACGAACTGGCCTACCAGAACAAGGTGGCGCCGTCATCGGTCTACGCTGCCTTGCCGCGTGGCCCTATCCACACCGACCTGTTTCGCGACAACGTGATGTTTGAGACGCTGGCTGGCAAACCGCATCTGAGCGGCTTTTTTGATTTCTATTTTGCTGGCGTCGACAACTGGATATTTGATCTGGCCGTGTGCCTGAACGACTGGTGCGTGGAGCTTGATACGGGTGCCCACCACGCGCAACGCGCGCGCTCCCTGCTGCAAGCCTACGGCCGGGTGCGCCCGCTAAGCCAGGCCGAGCTTGAACTGCTGCCCGCCATGCTGCGCGGCGGCGCCCTGCGCTTCTGGATTTCGCGACTCTGGGATTACCACCAGCCGCGCGCAGCCAGTTTGCTCAAGGCGCACGATCCGGGCCACTTTGAGCGCGTCCTGCGCCAACGCGTGGAACACCCGGTGCTGCCTGCTGCTATGCTGCAACCCGCATGAAACTCAACATCCTTCCGGCGCGCACCGGTATTGCGTGGGTCAAGCAGGGCATGCGGACTTTCTTCAAGCAGCCGCTGGCGCTCGCCGGTCTGTTCTTCATGTTCATGGCGGTGATGACGGTTGCCAGCCAGGTGCCCGTGATTGGCTTCGTCCTGGCCATGACCCTGCTGCCGGCGGCAACGCTGGGGCTGATGGTGGCAACCCGGCAAGCCAGCGACGGTCGCTTTCCCATGCCACTGGTGCTGCTGGCCGCTTTTCGGGCCGGGCGGCAACAGGCGCGCGCCATGCTGGTGCTGGGCGCTTTGTATGCAGTGGGTTTTCTTGTCACTTTGGGCCTGTCGTCCCTGGCCGATGGCGGCGACTTTGCCCGCGTTTATCTGGGTGGTGCCACCCCGACGCGCGAGATGATGCTCGAACCCTCGTTCCAGGGCGCCATGTGGCTCTTTATTGGCCTGCATCTGCCCTTGTCGCTGATGTTCTGGCATGCACCGGCACTGGTGCACTGGCATGGTTTCCCGCCGATCAAAAGCCTGTTCTTCAGCCTGCTGGCGTGTCTGCGAAACTTCTGGGCGTACGCTGTTTTTGCCCTGATGTGGCTGGCAGTTCTGATATTCGTTGTGGCCTTGGTCAGCACGCTGGGCGGACTGCTCGGTCAGCCGAGTCTGGCCGGCGACCTGCTTTTCCCCGCCCTGCTGCTGCTGGCCTCGATGTTCTTTACCTCGCTCTATTTCACGTTTGAAGACACCTTCGGGCCGCCGCCCACCGACCTGTCCTGAGAGTGCAGGGCTTCAGCGCAGCAGCAGTGTCCAGTACCTGACGCATTCCTCCAGTCCAAGCGGATCGTTCTTGCCAGACAGGGCCTGCAACAGCGTCAGCGCCTTGTCACGCTGCTTGAGTTCGGCGTAGGCGGCGACCAGTCTGAGCCGGGCCAGATCGGCATTGCGAGCGATCCCCTTGGCCAGACCCTGCTCCATCTGGGCGACGCCGCGCTCGGTCTGTCCGGCGTGAAACAAATTGAAGCCGTAGTTGAACATGGCCAGACCATCGGTCAAGGTCTTGGCGCGCACCACGTCTTTCTCCAAGGTGGCACGGTCTTCTGCCGCAGACTTGCGCGCCTTGTCGGTGAGTTTTTGTAATTCGCTACCCTTGTCTGCAGCAACCAGCAAGCCCTCTGCGTAACCCTGCTCGAGCACCCTGGCGGCCTCGATGGCCGATCCTTCCCGCAGTGCCAGATCGACCATCTCCGTGTATTCGATCGCGTCGGTCAAGCCGGCGCTGGCCATCTGCAGGCGATACACGTCAAGTTGCATGCGACTGGCCAACTGCGGCTTGGACCAGAGTCGCAGCATCAGACTGCGCCAGGTCGCCTTGCTCGGATAGTACTGAGCCAGGGTTTCAAGGGCCTTGGTATAGCCTGGCTCGTCGCGCACGCGACTGCGCGAGTCGGCCAGCAGCTTGAGCTGGATTTCGACCGGTGGCTTGCCCTGTGCCAGCGACTTGCCGATCTCCACCTCAAGCGCCCTGGCTGCGTTGCCGTAGTCAGCGTTGAGGTAATAACTCTGCCCCAGCATGGCAATCAGCGCCGGGTCGGTACCACCGAGTTGCTGGTAGCGCCCAATGAAGTCGATCGCCTTGGCGTAGTTCTTGGCGTTGTAATACATGCCGGCAATGTTGTACAGGCCGGCCAGGCGATCTGCCTGCTTGAGCCAGGTGCCCTCACTCGCCAATTGATACTGCTGGGCCGCCATATCGGCATCGCCGCTGACCTGCGCCAGGGCGCCCTTGACCCGAGCCAGAATGTGTTGCTCGTACGGAGTCTGGTTCGGCACCGCCTCGGCGGCACGCAGTTTGTCCGCGGCGTCCTTGGTATTCTTCTCGCCCAGCAGACGCTGTGCCTCGATCAACAAATTGCCAATCTCTGGCCGCACGGTAGGCGCGGCCTCCGCAGCGCCGGCCGCCGACGCCGCATTGGCGGGGGGTGTTGCACTGGCGGGCGTCTGTGCCAGCGCCGGCGCTGCAAACGCCGCAGCACAAAGCGCCGCACCCAGCAGCGCGCGACAGGTCAGTGTTTTTCCTTGCATCATGTTGAACTCCTTTGAAATCTGTCTGAATAGCCGGTGTCAGGGAAGCAGCGTCAGCTTGGCCACGCTCAGGGCCAGCCATTTGACACCGTGTCGCGGAAAATTGATTTGAGCCCGGGCGTCGTCGCCATTGCCTTCGAGGGCATTGACCGTGCCCTCACCAAACTTGCCATGAAACACCTTGATACCGACCCGCAAACCGTGCGGCGACGGCGCGCGCGGGCTTGGCGAAGCGGTCGCGCCGCCCTTGAGATCGGCTGCGCCGCTCGGGGCAAAGTCAAAACCTCGTCCCTGCTTTCTGGGGGTGATCCACTTCAGGGCAGATTCGGGCAGTTCTTCAAGAAAGCGGCTCTTCAGGTTGTAGCGCGTCTGGCCATGCAACATGCGGGTCTGGGAATGGCTCAGGTACAGGCGCTTGCGTGCGCGCGTGATAGCCACGTACATCAGACGGCGCTCCTCTTCCAGGCCATCGCGGTCGCTCATCGAGTTTTCGTGCGGAAACAATCCCTCTTCAATGCCACTGATGAAAACGCAGTCGAATTCCAGTCCTTTGCTGGCGTGCACCGTCATCAACTGAATCGCGTCCTGCCCGGCCTGCGCCTGGTTGTCGCCCGCCTCCAGCGCCGCGTGCGTCAGAAAGGCAGCCAGTGGCGAGAGCGTCTCGCCAGTTTCGGCATCGGCCGTCAGTTCGTCCACCGGCAGCGCCACCGCCTCACGGCCAAAGCCCTCCAGCGAGACAAAACTCTCGGCCGCGTTGACCAGTTCCTCCAGATTTTCGACACGGTCTGCGCCTTCGCGGTCGGCCCGGTAGTGCTCGATCAAACCGCTGTGCGCGAGCACCAGTTCGATGATTTCGCGCAGCGTCAGGCCTTGCGTCTGTTCGCGCAGGACCTCGATTTTTGCCAGAAAAGCACCGATGTTGCTGCCGGCCTTGCCACCGACACCACCGACCGCGTCGCTGAGCGAGCAGCCCAGCGCGCGCGCTGCGTCCTGCAACTGCTCAAGACTGCGCAGGCCAATGCCGCGCGGCGGAAAATTCACGGCACGCAAAAAACTGCTGTCGTCACGCGGGTTCTCCAGCAAGCGCAAGTAAGCCAGCGCATTCTTGATTTCGGCCCGTTCAAAAAAGCGCAGCCCGCCATAGACCTTATAGGGCATGGCGGCGTTGAACAAGGCCGTCTCGATCACGCGACTTTGCGCATTGCTGCGGTAGAGCACGGCAATTTCCTTGCGCTCAAGCCCCGCCGCCACCAGTTGGCGCATTTCATCGACCATCCACTGTGCTTCGGCAAAGTCACTGGCGGCCTCGAACACGCGCACCGGCTCGCCTGGACCCTGGCTGGTGCGCAGGTTCTTGCCCAGACGCTTGCTGTTGTGCGCAATGAGCTCATTGGCCGAGTCCAGGATGTTGCTGCCGCTGCGGTAATTCTCTTCCAGCTTGATCTGATGGCGCACTTTGAACTCACGCACAAAGTCGGCCATGTTGCCAACGCGCGCACCGCGAAAAGCGTAGATGCTCTGATCGTCGTCGCCCACCGCCATGACGCAGCCAGTCGGATTGAAGCTGGCTGCGTCATCGGCCGACCCGTGCGCCCCCGTTCCAGAGAGCATCTTGATCCACGCATACTGCAGCTGGTTGGTGTCCTGAAACTCGTCAATCAGGATGTGCCGGAAGCGCCTTTGATAGTGTTCGCGGATCGGATCGTTATCGCGCAGCAGTTCAAAGCTGCGCAGCATCAGCTCCGAAAAATCAACCACGCCCTCGCGCTGGCACTGCTCTTCGTAGAGCTGAAAGATTTCCGCTTTCTTGCGCGACTCCTGGTCGCGCACTTCCACCATATTGGGTCGCAGTCCATCTTCCTTGCAGCCCGCAATGAACCACTGCATCTGCTTGGGTGGAAATCGCTCGTCGTCAAGCTGGAATTGCTTGTACAAGCGCTTGATGGCCGAGAGCTGATCCTGCGTATCGAGAATCTGGAAACTCTGGGGCAGGTTCGCGAGCTTGAAGTGCGAGCGCAGGAAACGGTTGCACAAGCCATGGAAAGTGCCAATCCACATGCCGCGCACATTGATCGGTAGCAGGCTGGACAGGCGCGTCATCATCTCCCGCGCGGCCTTGTTGGTAAAGGTCACGGCCAGCACACCGGCTGGCGAGACCTGGCCGGTTTGCAGGAGCCAGGCAATGCGCGTTGTCAGAACACGGGTCTTGCCCGAGCCCGCACCCGCCAGGATCAGGGCATGCTCGGGTGGCAGCGTGACGGCAGCGCGCTGCTCGGGGTTGAGACTGTGCAAGAGCGCGGACTGCTGCAGGCTATCGGTTGCAATTTCTGAAAACATCAGGGCATTGTAGAAACCCTGGCTCGCCCACCTACCCGTTGCGGGGACTTCAGTAGCCCGAATTTTTCAGTTGCAGGCCGGCTTGCGTTGGTGGCGCAACGGTGGCAGAAGGCCCCGGCCCATCCAGATCGGACAAATTGAGATCCAGATCGAGATCGATATCCACCGTGGCATGCGGCTCGACCGGATGTCCGAACAAGTCAGCGAGTGCACTTTTTGACAATGCCGGAAAGCTTGATGCCACCGAATCGGCATAGTCAAAATCCAGGCCCGCATGCTGGCTCGGGCGCGCCTCGGCAACCGCCGAATGGGCTGATGCGGCAGCTTCGCCTTGCGGAATCTCAGCAAGAACCAGGCTTTGCGCTACGCCATGGAGCATCATCAAGTCGTGCATGGCTGCCAAGTCAAAAGGTTCGCTGCTGCCGGCCCAGGGATCGCGAAACACACAGGCCTCAATCACTTCCAGCACCTTGAGTGTCGGCCAGTGCTCGGTGATGCGGGCCAACACTTCGGGGTAAGACTCCAGGCTCTTGCCCTCGTCCTTGAAAAAGGCGAATTCCGGCACCTTGCCGTTAAACAGCAGATTGAAATCCTGTGCGCACTGCTGGAAATCGGTTTGCAGATTCATCGCATGAAACAGCGTCAGCAAATCAAGATAGACAAACGGATTGGGCTCGTCGCCCTCACTGATCTGCTGCTTCAGCAGGGCAGCCGCGCGCTCCGGCTTGCCAGCAACAACACAATCTTGAGCCTTTGCACGCAGCGCCAATATTTCGTCTGAATTCAGGCTGCGCGCCAACTTGGCGTGTGGCTGCAGCGACGCCGCCTTGCTTGTGCTCTGACCCATCGCGTCAGGCTGCATCAACTTGCTAAACATGGAGTCCGTCAAGTCGACCGCTTGCGCTTCCATCCCGTAAGCCAGGCCGTGCTCCAGGGATTGCCGCTCGCTGTGGCTCACCGGCGCGACAACGGGCGCGGGCGCCAACCGGTCCGCCTCGGGCGGCTGACCTGTGACACCATCGCTCCACCAGTTTTGGGCGCCAGCAAGGCCATGCCGTTGACGACGCCAAAGCCAGAACGCGGCGAGCAGACAGCAAACCACCACGCCTGCCAGCAGGTACACAAGTTCGCCAGAAGAACGCTGCGCCTCGGCTTGCTGCAGGCGGCTCCTGAACTCCGCCAGAGCCCGCTCATTCTTCAGTGCCGAGTCACGCAAAGCCTTCACTTCAGCTTCCAGCGTCTTTACTTTCTGAATGTTCGCCAGCGCGTCCTCGGAGGGCGCAAAGCTCATGAAAGAGTCCAGATTCGCAATCCGGTCTGACAGCACGTCCAGGGGATCAAGCTTCAAGCGAGCCGCGCCGACAACGCGCCCGGAGGGAAGTTTGCCAGTGGTCTCTGCCTTGGGTGCGGGGGCAACTGAGCGCTTGGTTGCCGCCGACTTGGGCTCGACAGGGAGCACGGCAACCGGTTCGGAAGCCAGTGACAGTTTGGCTTTGGCTCTTGGCAAGCGCGCCGGAGCGGTGGTCTTCACAGCCGGCTTGACTGGACCGGAGGTAGCAGGAGCCGGTGTCGGCGCCGCGGCCACCGGCAGTGGGCTTGCCAGGGCGCCTTCCGGCAAATCAGCGAACAGCACAAAGCGACGCGATAGCTTCGGGCCGCAGGTAGAACGCAAATTAATCGCGACCACGGGCTCATCAACCAGCGACGCAGACACGATCCGTACAGTGGCCGTGCGGCCCTGCGCCTGCTTCTCAACCACGGTACGCACCTTGCCGCCATCCTGGCGCGCATCGGCGTGGAACACCTCTGCCTCAAAACACAGGGCGGGGTCCTCGCCGGCGTCCATCTGGACCTGGACCAGGACATCCAGCGCCTGCCCCAGCACTGCCGTGCCCTGCACCGGTCCCAAGGTCAGCGCCTGACTGCCCAGTGCGACGCAAAGCAGGGCAAAGGTCGAGATTTTGCTTCTGAGTTTCAAAAAGGCTTTCCTGAATTACGATTATTCTCGCACGACTGGCGCCCCGGCCTTCAGCCGTTTCACCTGCTGTCAGGTTTTTCCAGGAAGTGCCATCTTGCCAGCATCGAGCCGTGCTTTCAAGAACCCGCCCGAACCATAGCGCGTGACACGACTGTAAAAGCGCGTTGTCAGCCGCTTGACCATGGCAGAGTATGCATCCACCAACGTCGGCAGAATGGTGAAGCTGTCGTAATTGACAATCACGGCCACACGCTCGGCTGCACAGCTGACAAAAGGTGCCAGCAAGTCTTCAATCATGCGCTCCACTTCGACAATATCGGACATGGCATCCATCGCCAATCCTTCGCAATTGATGAACAGCAGTCTGCGCTTGCTGTCAAACTCGAATCGCTGGGCCAGCGGGGTTGCCAGCAAGCGCTCGCGCAAACCCATCTTCTGCTCGGAGAACAGGGCACCGTCCATCCGCTTGAGTTGGGGGCTGATGGCAGGCCTGAAATCCATCTGCGCCAGCACATCGCGCTCCAGATCCATTCCGGGTGCGATTTCGATCAACTCCAGCGCACCGTCGGCACCGTTGTCGATCAGGCGGAACACGCAGCGCTCGGTCACGTACAGCACGCGCTGCCCTCGCTTGCACGCTTCACGACCGCTGAAGGTGCGGTGTTCCACCGCCTTGACGAACTTGCGCGTTCGGCCTTCGCGCAGTATCTGCAGCCGTCCGCCCTCGATCCGGACCTCCAGATTGTCTGCCGTAAAGGTGCCGGCAAAGACAACCATCTTGGCGTTTTGGCTGATGTTGATAAAACCGCCCGCGCCGGCCAGCCGCTTGCCAAACCGGCTGACATTCAGATTGCCCTGCGCGTCGGCCTGCGCCAGGCCAAGCACAGCAATATCGAGTCCACCGCCGTCATAAAAATCAAATTGGTTGGGCTGATCTAGCACTGCCTGGGTGTTGACAGCGGCACCAAAGCTCATGCCGCTGGCCGGGATGCCGCCAATGACACCAGGCTCCGCCGTCAAGGTCAGCAAATCAATCAACTTTTCCTCCGTTGCCACGGCGGCGACCCCTTCAGGCATACCGATGCCAAGGTTGACCACGGAGTCGGCTCGCAGTTCCATGGCGGCGCGCCGGGCAATCACCTTGCGCTCGGTCAGCGCCGCTACCGCCAGGGTTTCCACGGGCACCCGAATCTCCCCCGAATAGGCCGGGTTGTATTGTTCAGCAAAGGTTTGCATGTGATGCGCTGGATCGCTGGCGACCACCACCGCATCCACCAGCACCCCCGGCACGCGCACCTGGCGCGAGTGCAAGGTGCCGCGCTCTGCCACGCGCTCGACCTGCGCGATGACGATACCGCCCGAGTTGTGCGCCGCCATGGCGATGGCCAGCGCTTCGAGCGTCAGGGCCTCGCGCTCCATGGTCAGATTGCCATCGGGATCAGCCGTGGTGGCGCGGATGATGCCGACCGAAATCGGAAACGCCTTGTAGAACAGATAGTCCTTGCCGTCGATCTGCATCAAGCGCACCAGATCCTCCGTGGTGCGATCATTGATCTTGCCGCCGCCAAAGCGCGGATCCACAAAGGTATCGAGCCCGACATGGGTCAGGGTGCCGGGTTTGCCGGCGGCGATGTCACGAAACAGATGCGTGATCACGCCTTGGGGCAGGTTATAGGCCTCGATCTCGTTGTTGACCGCCAGCTCTTGCAGCGTCGGCACCAGTCCCCAATGCCCTCCCACGACGCGCTTGACCATGCCACGGTGACCAAAGTGGTTGAGCCCGCGGGATTGGCCATCACCCTGCCCGGCCGCATAGACCAGCGTCAATTGACCTGGCGTGCCGACGCCAGTCTCACGCTGGCTGGCCAGGAAACGCTCTTCCAGCGCTACCGCAATGCCCTCGGCAAAGCCAACCCCGACAAAGCCACTGGTGGCCACGGTATCGCCATCGTGAATAAGACGAACTGCCTCGGCCGCAGACACAATCTTGTTGCTGCGGGTACCGGGTCCAACATGTTCATTGAGATTGAAATTGGTATGCACCGTCACTCCTGGGACTTGGCCCTGTCATGCTCAACATTGTGAGCCAAAAAACCACTGCTGCCCCCGGGGCCGAGACGCTAAACTTGCAGCATGTGCCAATTGCTTGGAATGAACAGCCGCCTGCCCGCCAGCTTGACCCTGAGTTTTACCGGGTTTTCGCAGCGCGGCGGCTGCACCGATCACCACGCTGACGGCTGGGGCATCGCCTTCTTTGAAAGCGAGGAGGCCACACCCGATCAACCCGGCAAAGGCGTGCGCTACTTCGTCGACAAGCAAGGCGCCTCGACCTCGCCGATGGCCAGCATGCTGCGCACCTACCCGATCAAGAGCCACAACGTGGTGGCGCACGTGCGCAAGGCAACCATAGGCGCTATCTCACTGGAGAACTGCCATCCCTTTGTGCGCGAGTTGTGGGGACGCTACTGGGTCTTTGCACACAACGGTGACCTCAAGGACTACAAGCCGACGCTGCACGGCAGTTTCAGACCGGTTGGCAACACCGACAGTGAGCTGGCCTTTTGCTGGCTGCTGCAGGAACTGGCCAAGTCGCATGCTGGCGTTCCGAGTGTGGCCGAGCTGACCTGCACGCTGGCTGAGTTGGTGCCGCAAATCGCCCGCCATGGCACCTTCAATTTTTTGCTCAGCAACGGCCAGGCCCTGTGGGCGCACGCCAGCACGCAGTTGCATTACGTGCTGCGCCAGCACCCGTTCACGCAAGTGCATCTGAAGGACGATGATGTCAGCGTCGATCTGGCCGATCTGAACGGACCGGATGACCGACTTGCCATCATCGTCACCGAGCCGCTGACAACCAATGAAGAATGGATTGCCATGAAGCCTGGCGAGTTGCAGGTGTTTGTTGACGGCGCACGCGCGCCCTGCAGCTGCTGCACGCAGCCGGTGCCGCTCAGGGCTTGAGCGAAAGCTCCAGGGCATCCATGAACATGGCTGCCACATCAAAGCCGGTCTGATCAAAAATTTCCTGGAAACAGGTCGGGCTGGTGACATTGATCTCGGTCAGACTGTCACCAATCACATCGAGCCCGACCAGCAGCAAGCCCCGCGCAGCGAGCACCGGCCCCAGGGACTCGGCGATGAAACGGTCACGCTCACTCAGTGGCTGAGCAACCCCCTTGCCGCCGGCAGCCAGGTTACCGCGCACCTCGCCACCCTGCGGAATGCGTGCCAAGCTGAAGGGCACCGGCTTGCCTCCAATCACCAGCACGCGCTTGTCGCCCTGCGCAATGGCCGGCAGAAACTTCTGCACCATCAGCGTCTGTGCGCCCTCTTTGTTCAGCGTCTCGATGATGGCGCCGAGGTTGAGGCCGTCCTGGCGAACACGGAAAATGCCCATGCCGCCCATGCCATCGAGCGGTTTGAGGATGATGTCCTGATGCTGCGCGTGAAAACGCCTGACGTCCTGCGCCGAGCGTGTCACCAGGGTCGGACCGATGAACTGCGGAAACTCCAGAATCGCCAGCTTTTCAGGGTGGTCGCGCAAGGCACGCGGCTTGTTGAAAACCCGTGCCCCCTCGCGCTCGGCCTGCTCCAGCAGATGGGTAGCGTAGAAAAACTCGCTGTCAAACGGCGGGTCCTTGCGCATCACGATGGCGTCGAACTCACGCAAGGGACGCAGCCACTGGCTCTGCGTCTGGTACCAGGCGTCGGCCTCACCGGTCAGTCGGATGCTGCTGCCGTGCGCCTGCACCAAGCCGCCGCAGAGCCAGGAAATTTGCTGCGGCTCGCAAACCGAGATCTGATGGCCACGCGACTGCGCCGCTCGCATCATGGCGAAGGTGGTGTCCTTGTAAATCTTGAAGGAGGACAGGGGATCGGCAACAAAAAGGAGGTTCATATTTCGATCTTCGAGCCCAGTTCGACCACCGCGTTGTTGGGCAGCTTGAGAAAGTCGGCCGCCGCGCTGGCGTTGTGATGCATCTGCGAGAACAACTTCTCACGCCACTGCGCCATGCCGCTGTCGATGGTCGGAACGACGGTGTCGCGCGACAGGAAATAGCTGGTGGTCATGCTGTCAAGTTCACAGCCATGACCCTTGATCTGCTGCAGCGCCTTGGGAATATCCGGGTCGTTCTTGAACCCATAGTGAATCACGACCTGCCAGCAGTCGTGGCCCAGCGATTCGATCTCGACGCGCTTGTCCAGTCCGATCCACGGCACTTCGTGGTTGCGCACGGTCACGAACAGATTGTTCTGGTGCAGCACCTTGTTGTGCTTGAGGTTGTGCAGCATGGCATTGGGCACGGTGCCAGGAGCCGCGGTAAGGAATACGGCCGTCCCGTCCACCCGCAGCGGCGGACTGACAAACACCGCTTCCAGAAAACTATGCAGGTCAATGGCGTCAGCTTGCAGCTTCTGGTTGAGCAGACGTCGGCCGTCCTTCCAGGTCATCATCAGCGTGAAAATCGCGCCACCAATCGCCAAAGGGAACCAGCCGCCATCAAAGAGCTTGAGCAGATTGGAAGCCCAGAACGCCAGATCTACCAGCAAAAAGAAACTGGTGGCGCCAAGACACAGCGCCAGGGGGTAGTGCCAGCTGTAGCGAATCACGAAGAAGGTCAGGATGGTGGTGATCAGCATGTCGGTGCAGACTGCAATGCCGTAGGCTGCCGCCAGGTTACTGGAGGATTTGAACATGACCACCGCCAGCACGATCGCCACGAACAGGCCCCAGTTGACAAACGGAAGGTAAATCTGCCCGGTGTCCTTGACGCTGGTGTGCTGCACCTGCAAACGTGGCAGGTAACCGAGCTGAATGACCTGCTTGGTGACCGAAAAGGCGCCCGAAATCAATGCCTGCGATGCAATCACCGCGGCCAGGGTGGCCAGCCCCACCAAGGGCAGCAAAGCCCAGTCCGGCGCCATCATGAAGAAAGGGTTCTTGACCGCCGCCGGGTTGCTCAGCAGCAAGGCGCCCTGACCAAAGTAGTTGAGCGTCAGCGCCGGCATGGCCACGGCAAACCAGGCCAGACGAATCGGCTTCTTGCCAAAATGACCCATGTCGGCGTACAGCGCCTCGGCGCCGGTGACGCACAGCACCACTGCCCCCAGAATGACAAAGGCAATGGTCGGGTTATGAAAGACAAAGCCCAGCGCGTAATGCGGACTCAGGGCCCACAGTATTTCGGGTCCGGAAGCAATATTGACCACCCCCAACAAGGCAATGATCAGAAACCAGACCACCATGACCGGGCCAAAGAAGCGACCGATGCTGGCGGTGCCGCGTTTTTGCACCATGAACAGACCCAGCAGAATCAGGATGGCCAGCGGTACCAGGTACTTCTTGAAGGCAGGCGAGACCACCTCCAGACCTTCGACCGCACCGAGCACCGTGATCGCCGGCGTGATGACACCGTCGCCATAAAAAAGGCAGGTGCCGAAAATGCCGACCAGCAGCAGCACCCGCCGCAATTGCGGCCTGTCCTTGACCGACTGCGAGGCCAGCGCCAGCATGGCCACCAGACCACCCTCGCCATTGTTGTCGGCGCGCAGCACCAGCACCACGTACTTGATCGAGACAATGACCGACAGGGTCCAGAAAAAGATCGACAGGATGCCGTAAATATTGTCGGTAGTGAACGGCACGTGGCCGGAGCCAAAGACCTCTTTCACCGCGTACAGCACACTGGTACCGATGTCGCCGTAAACGACGCCGATCGCGCCCAGTGTGAGCGCGCTCAGGGAAGACTTGGACGCTGCCACTTTTATTCCATCCTGATCGGCAAACCGGCGGCGCAGCGCCTACGCATAGACCTCGGCATCCGGGTCGGTGGCTTCGAGTTCATAGCTGGCGGCCAGCATGGCCAGGCGCGCCACCACGCCATACATGTAAAAGCGATTCGGGGCACTGGCGCCAGGCTTGCTGCCGGGCTGCGGCAGGTGCGTGCTGTGCTCGAAGGCCAGCGGTACAAAGCTTGATCCCGGCAAATTCAGATTCTCGTCGACGCCGGTATCCGGATGAATGCGGTAAAAGCCGCCCACCACGTAGCGGTCCATCATGAACACGACGGGCTCGGCCACCGCGTCGTTGATTCGCTCTTTCGTCAATACGCCTTCCTGCAGCAGTACATCGTGGCTTGGCGCAAGCACCTTGCCAGCGACCATCCGGCCTTGCACGGTCAGGCTCAGTGCCGGCAACTCCTTGGCATCACGAACAATCACAACGCCCATGCCGGGCGCCGCGTCGTCCGTCTTGACGACGATAAAGGGCTTTTCCTTGATGCCATATTCCTTGTATTTGCGCCGGATCTTGGCCAGCAGCGCATCGGCCTGGCTGGCCAGACTCTCCAGGCCCGGGTCCTGCAGCAGATCGACGCCAACGCATTTGTCGAACATCGGGTTGATCAGCCAGGGATCGACGCCGAGCAACTTGCCCATGCGTTTGGCCACCTCTTCGTAGCACTTGAAATGTTTGCTCTTGCGCCGCGTGCTCCAGCCCGCGTGCAAGGGCGGCAGCAGGTATTGCTCGTGAATTTCTTCCAAAATGCCGGGCACGCCGGCAGCCAGATCGGTGTTGAGCAGAATCGTGCAGGGGTCAAAATCCTTCACGCCCAGGCGCCGCTTGCCGCGAAGGACCGGTTCGAGCGTCACAGTCTCGCCGTTCTCAAGCTTAAAGGCCGTCGTCTTCTTGATGGCGGGATCGATGGAACCCATGCGCACATTCAGGCCGGCCATGTAAAAAATGCGCCGCAACTGGGCCAGACTCGACAGGTAGGAAGTACTGGTCGAGCGGTTCTCTGGAATCAGCAGCAGGTTGCGCGCTTCAGGGCAAATCTTTTCGATCGCCGCCATGGCCGCCTGCACCGCCAAGGGCATCATTTCCTGGGTCAGATGCTGCCAGCCGTCAGGAAACAGATTGGTCGCTACCGGCGCCAGCTTGAAGCCGGCATTGCGCACGTCAACCGAGCTGTAAAACGGCGGTGTGTGTTCCATCCATTCAAGACGAAACCAGCGTTCGATGGCTGGCATGGAATCGAGCACGCGTTGCTCGAGTTCATTGATGGGTCCGGTAAGTGCGGTGACGAGATGTGGAACCATACGGTCCTCGGGGTAATTTTATTGGGGAATTCTGCCTGGATTTTAGGGAATCTGGACCCATCGCTGCCAGCGCTCAGGCGCGCAACTCACCATTTCCCAGCACCACGTACTTCAGTGATGTCAAGCCCTCGATGCCGACCGGGCCGCGGGCGTGAAACTTGTCGGTGCTGATGCCGATTTCGGCACCCAGCCCGTACTCAAAGCCGTCGGCAAAACGGGTGCTGGCGTTCACCATGACACTGGCCGAATCGACTTGTTGCAAAAAGCTCTGGGCATGCATGTGGTCACGGGTGATGATGGCATCGGTATGGTGCGACGAATACTGGTTGATATGGCAGATGGCCTGCTCCACTCCATCGACCAGCTTGATGCTGACCACGGGCGCCAGATATTCCTGGTACCAGTCCTGATCGCAGGCCGCTTGCCGGTCCGCGCCCGCCAATGTGGCAAGCAGGGCCATACTTTCCTGATCGCAGCGCATCTGTACGCCTTTGGCGGCAAACACAGCCCCGATCCGGGGTAAAAACTGGGCGGCCACGGCGCGCGCCACCAACAGGCTTTCCATCGCGTTGCAGGGGCTGTATTTTTGCGTCTTGGCGTTGTCAACCACACGCACGGCCATCTCCAGATCGCAGGGGTCGTCGACATAGACATGACAGTTACCATCCAGGTGCTTGATGACCGGCACCCGGGCCAAGCGGCTGATATGCTCGATCAAACCCTTGCCGCCGCGCGGAATGATGAGGTCAATGTACTGCGGCAGACTGATCAGTTGATCCACCACCGCCCGATCGGTGGTTTGCACCAGTTGCACGGCATCGCCTGGCAGGCCACTGTCGAGCAGCGCCTGTTGCACCAGACAGGCCAGCGCCTTGTTGGAGTCAATGGCTTCGGAGCCGCCGCGCAGGATGCAGGCATTGCCGCTCTTGATCGACAGGCTGGCGGCCTCGATCGTGACATTCGGGCGACTCTCGAAAATCATGGCAAAAACACCGATAGCCACCCGCATCTGGCCAACCCGGATACCGCTGGGCTGCTGCTTCATGCCGATGATTTCTCCGATCACATCGGGCATCGCCGCAAGTTGTTCACAGCCCTGCGAACAGGTTTCGACATCTTTGGCACCCAAGCGGAGTCGATCTACCAGCGGCGCGGCCAGACCTGCTGCCTGAGCACGCTCGAGGTCGCGGGCGTTCTCGACCTGCAGCATCGGCAGGTTGGATCGCAAGAGTTCAGCCAAGCGGCGCAAGGCCCTGTTCTTGCTCGCTGCAGGCATCCTGGCCATCTGCACAGAGGCTGCTCTTGCCTTGCCACCAAGCTCCTGGCTGTAGTCCGAAATGTTGAGCACCGTCATGCTTTCATTCTCTCATGAGACAGCGCCGCCTGGCGCCCGCGCTGCGCCGTCGGCTGCAGTTGACATTCGCGGCACACCAGCAACGCCAGGCGCTGCAAGGCCTGCCAGTTGTCCAGCGGCCAATCGGCGCGTTTCAGACCCTTGATGATGCCGTCCACCTGATGCGCGGCCTGCAGCCATTGCGCCAGCGTGGCATCACTCAGCCTTGGCAGCACACGCTCAAACAGGCGTTCCTTGACACCCCAGACACGCTGCTCGCGCAGGGCCAGCGGTAGCGGCCGCCCGGCGCTCACGGCGTCCTTGACCCGTTTGAGAGCGCGAATGTCTTCGCTCAAGGTGTAGTGCACCAGCACTTCGGCCTCGCCCTCGGCCTGCAATCCTTCGAGCATGCGAGCGACGCGCCGGCTCTGGCCCGCCAGCACGACCTCCGACAGCTTGAAAACATCGTAGCGCGCGACATTCAGTACCGCACTCTCGACCTGCTCGAAACTCAGCTCGCCTGGCGCAAACAACAAGGCCAGCTTCTGGATCTCCTGGTGCGCGGCCAGCAGATTACCCTCCACCCGGTCGGCAAAAAATTGCAGGGTGCGTTGCCCCTCTTCCCCAGCAAGCACACGCTGGTCCTGCGCTGCCAGCCGCTGCGCGATCCACTGCGGCAAAGCATTGCGCCCGACCGACTCGACCTGCAGCGTCACCCCCAGACTATCGAGCGCGCCAAACCAGGCGCTGCTCTGGGTCGCCTTGTCCAGGCGTGGCAGCAGGATCAGGGTGAGCGTGTCATCCGCACCACGCGAGCGCTGCGCCAGTTCCGTGACGGCTTGCGCACCGTCCTTGCCCGGTTTACCCGAAGGAATCCGCAGTTCCAGCAACTGTTTCTCGGAAAAAAGGCTCATCGAGCCCCCTGCCGCCAGCACCGCGCTCCAGTCGAAACGTGTGCCGCTGACCGTATGCGAACTGCGCTCGGTAAAGCCCTGGCTGCGCGCCACCGCACGGATCGCGTCAGCCGCCTCCTGGATCAACAGCGGCTCGTCACCATGCAGGGTGTAGAGGCTTTTCAGGCCTTTTTGCAGATGGGTTTGGAGCTGGTTAGGGCTAAGTTGCATTTTTTTCTCCCCCACTCACTCCCCCCGCCCTCTCCCGCCCCGCCGGGCGGAAGAGGGAGCCAACAGCCCTATCTGGCCTCGTGTTTGAACAAGGGAAGTACACGCTGAGTAGACTCTTGCCAGACCCGGCCAACAGACATGGAAACATCGAAGTGCCAACAAGGGCACGAGTACCAGAAATCAAAAACGTGAAGTGGAACGTGGCTGCTTCACAGACGCGGCCACATGAAGCTCCCCTCTTTCGCCCGGCGGGGCGAGAGAGGGGCGGGGGGGAGTGAGTGGGGGAAAGATCCCAATAAAGAGAATAAAACACAAATTTCAGACGGGCCGCACTGCCGCCAGTCGCCGCAGCAACTGCTGCACGATATCGCTTTGCATATCGCGGTACAGCAGGACTTCTTCGGCCTCCTTGGCCAGCACGGCTGATTCGTTGAAGCTGATGTCGCGCTGCTGCACGATCTCGACCGGCGCCACCAGTTCCTGCCCCTGTGCGTTGCGGACCCTGAATTTGAGTCGAATGCGCAGCTGGAATTCACGCACCTGGCCCGAACTGTTGACGCCCACCACGATCTTCTCGCGCTGCTCCTGCAGAATTTCGAGCACAAGCTGCGCCTGATCCAAGGCTTCCTCGGGCCGCAGGACGCGTACCGCGCTGCCAAAGGAGCGCCGCAACTCGATGGCCAGCGGCCCGCCTGGCTGGGGCGTTATGGCCAGCGAAGAGAAGGCGAACTCCTGCGAGGCGCGCAGCTTGAAACCGCAAGCCGTCAGCGCCAGCGCAACCAAGCCGCTACTGCCCAGTCTGTACATCCCTACCAGCGCGCTGCGACGATTCATGGCAAGCTGCTTCAGACGACGACGTTGACGAGACGACCGGCCACGATCACGATCTTGCGGATGGCTGCGCCACCGGAGAGCTTCTGGAAAATCTCGCTCTCAATGGCCGCTCGCTCGATGTCTTCACGCGGCGCGGTCGATGGCACCACGATCGAGCCTCTGAGCTTGCCGTTGATCTGCAGCATCAGCTCCATTTCGTCCTGCAGCAAAGCCGCTTCATCCGCTACCGGCCAGGCCGCATCGAGCAGGTCGCCATAGTCGGCGGCGTAGCCAAGCTCTACCCACAAGGCGTAGGTCAGGTGCGGTGTTGCCGGGTAAATGGCGCGCAGCAGGATGCCAAAGCCTTCACGCAGCGCGACCGGGTTGCCGCTGGCACCATCATCCTGAAAGCCTTCGAGCGCATTGAGCATCTTCATGGCGCCAGAGACAACCGTGTTGTACTGCATGCGCTGGTAGTCGTAATCGACCTGCTTGAACACGCTATGGATTTCGCGCCGCAGGGCTTTGGCACTTTTGCCAAAACTGATGCCCTGCAACTTGTGCTGAACCGGCACGCCGGTGCCACCGCCGTGCAGCTTGACGCCAAAATTCCAGAGCCGTCGCAGAAAACGATAGGAGCCCTCGACGGCAGCGTCGTTCCACTCCAGGGTGGCCTCGGGCGGCGCCGTGAACATGGTGTACAGGCGCGCTGTGTCCGCTCCGTATTTTTCGATCAGGTCCTGCGGATCGACACCGTTGTTCTTGGACTTGCTCATGGTGCCCACGCCTTCGTAGGCTATGAGCGTGCCAGCCGGCAAGTTGCCTTTGGCTTCTTTCAGCCGGGCACCAGTGACCTTGCCCGCCGCGTCTTGAATATCCTCCACCTCAGCCGGCCAGAAGTACTCGACGCCGCCCTTCTCGTTTCTGCGCGAGTAGATGTGATTGAGCACCATACCCTGCGTCAACAGCTTGGTAAACGGTTCATCGACCTTGACCAGTCCGAGATCGCGCATCACCTTGGTCCAGAAGCGCGCATACAGCAGGTGCAGGATGGCGTGCTCGATGCCGCCAATGTACTGGTCCATCGGCATCCAGTAGGCGGCGCCATCGGCCACCATCGCCTGCTCATTGCGGGGGTCGCAATAGCGCATGTAGTACCAGCTCGAATCGACAAAGGTGTCCATGGTGTCGGTCTCGCGCCGGGCCGCCGCGCCACAGATCGGACAAACGACGCCAGCGTGAAAGCCGGCGTGCTTGTGCAAGGGGTTGCCGGAACCATCAGGCACGCAGTCCAGTGGCAGCACCACCGGCAAATCCTTCTCGGGCACCGGCACCGCCCCATGCTCGGGACAGTGAATGATCGGAATCGGCGTGCCCCAGTAGCGCTGGCGACTCACGCCCCAATCGCGCAGGCGCCAGGTGATTTTCTTCTCGCCCAGGCCCTTGCCGGCCAGCTTGTGCGCGACCGCATCTACTGCCTGAGTGAACGACATGCCGCTGAAACTGCCGGAATTGATGACCACACCGCGCTGCTTGTCGGCGTACCAGTCCTGCCAGTGCTCGTAGTCGTAGTGCTCACCGTCCACATGCACCACCTGCTTGATCGGCAGGCCGTACTTGCGGGCAAATTCAAAATCGCGCTCGTCGTGCGCCGGCACACCCATCACGGCACCGTCGCCATAGCTCATCAGGACGTAATTACCAACCCACAGTGGCACAACGTCGCCGGTTAGCGGGTGCGTCACGTGCAAACCGGTATCGAGCCCCTTTTTTTCCTGCGTTGCCAACTCCGCTTCGGTGGTGCCGCCGGCTTTGCATTCCTCGATGAAGGCCGCCAGTGGCGCGTTGCCCTGCGCCGCATGGACGGCCAGCGGATGTTCCGGTGCCACCGCACAAAAAGTGACGCCTTTGATGGTGTCCGGGCGGGTTGTGAAGACGTACATCCTGCCGTCGCCGATCAGTGCGCCGGTGGCGTCCCGGATCTCGTGCGGAAACGCAAAACGCACGCCCTCGCTGCGGCCGATCCAGTTCTCCTGCATCAGCTTGACGCGCTCGGGCCAGCCCGGCAGGCCCGACTGCACCTGCTCGAGCAACTCCTGCGCGTAGTCGGTAATCTTCAGGTAGTAGCCTGGAATCTCGCGCTTTTCCACCACCGCGCCAGTGCGCCAACCCTTGCCATCGATCACCTGCTCATTGGCCAGCACGGTCTGGTCCACCGGATCCCAGTTCACGACCTGCGTCTTGCGGTAGGCGATGCCCTTGGCCAGCATCTTCAGGAACAGCCACTGGTTCCATCGGTAATAACTCGGGTCGCAGGTGGCGACCTCGCGGCTCCAGTCGATGGCCAGCCCCATCACCTGCATCTGGCCCTTCATGTAGGCGATGTTCTCGTAGGTCCACTTGGCTGGCGGCACGCCATTCTTGAGCGCCGCATTTTCAGCCGGCAGACCGAAGGCATCCCAACCCATGGGCATCAACACGTTGTAGCCGTTCATGCGCAGCTGGCGCGTCAGCATGTCGTTGATGGTGTAGTTTCGCACGTGGCCCATGTGCAGTTTGCCGCTGGGGTAGGGCAGCATGGAACAGGCGTAATACTTTTTCTTGTCCGGATCTTCAGTGACGCGGTAGGCGTCCACTGCGCTCCAGTGGGCTTGCGCGGCCTTCTCGACCTCGATGTGCTGGTACTTTTCTTGCATTTTGGGTTCACTCAAGCGGCCAAAGGACCGCAGTCCGTCGATTCTAGGGTTTGTCAACCGGATCGGCGACAAAACCGATGCGGTTCAGGCCTGCTTTTTGTGCCAGACCCATCACTTCCACGATCCTGCCATAGGGAACAGAGGCGTCAGCACGCAGTTGCACCTCGGTATCGGGTCGGCTGGCTGCCGTTTGGGCCAGATTTCTGGCCAGCTCGGGCAACGCCAAGGGCTGGTCATTCAGAAACGTGCGCCCCGCTTTGTCCACCACCAGGCTGACAAACTTCGGCGCTTCCCCCGGCTTGGCCGCATCCGAGCGCGGCAAATCGAGCTTGATCGAACTCGCCAGCAGCGGCGCCGTGATGATGAAAATAACCACCAGCACCAGCATCACATCGACCAGCGGCGTCACGTTGATTTCGCTCATCGGTTGCGAACCCTGTGTGCGTTCCAGGCGACCAAAAGACATCTTATGTAACCGCCAACAATTCCCGCAGGTCGCGCGCAAAGCCTTCAAGCTCGGCCTCGATGCGTGCGATCACGCGTCCCAGCACGTTGTAGGCCAGCACGGCCGGAATGGCAACCGCCAGTCCAGCCGCGGTCATGATGAGCGACTCTCCGACTGGCCCCGAGATCTTGTCGATGGTGACCTGTCCCGCCGTGGCTATGCCGATCAGCGCGTGATAAATGCCCCACACCGTGCCCAGCAGACCGACAAAGGGTGCGGTCGCACCCACCGTGGCCAGCAGCACCTGGCCATACTGCAGCTTGGCCAGTGCCCGGTGCAGCGCATCGCGCAGGACACGGGTGAGCTGCTGTGATCTGTCGCCGGCAGTGGCCAAAGTGCCCTGCTCCTCAATTCTTGTTGACAAGACCAGAGACACTACCAATGCCTCCCGGTCAAAAGCCTTCACCTTTTCCAGCGCCTGCGGGACGGAGGCCGACTGCCAGAAGGCCGCCGTAGCGCGCCTCACATCATGACCGACACGTCGCAGCAGCCAGCTCTTCCAGAGAATGACCACCCAGCTACCCACTGACATGGCCAGCAAGAGCAGTGACACGGTCTGCGTTACCGCGTCGCCCTGCAAGAACAACTGCGCCACGTTCATTGCAGGCCCAGCACATCAGCCATGTTGAACAAACCGCACTTCTTGCCCGAGAGAAAATGCGCTGCGCGCAAACTGCCCTGCGCGTAGGTGGCGCGCGAGCTCGATTTGTGGCTGATCTCGATACGCTCGCCGGTGCCGGCAAACAGCACCGTGTGGTCACCCACAATATCGCCACCGCGAATGGTGGCAAAGCCGATGGTTGAAGGATCCCGTTCGCCAGTCACGCCTTCGCGGGCATAGACGGCACAGTCCTTGAGGTCGCGCCCCAGAGCGCCGGCAATCACCTCGCCCATCTTGAGCGCCGTGCCCGACGGTGCATCGACCTTGTGCCGGTGATGCGCCTCGATGATTTCAATGTCGTAGCCCGTGGCCAGCGAGCGCGCCGCCATTTCCAGTAATTTGAGCGTGACGTTGACGCCGACACTCATATTGGGCGCCATGACAATGGCGATGTCTTTCGCGGCCGCTTCAATTTCAGCCTTCTGCTCCTGGCTGAAACCCGTCGTGCCAATCACCATGTTGACACCACGCTGGCGGCACACGCCCAGATGCGCCAGTGTGCCTTCAGGTCGCGTGAAATCAATCAGGGTGCTGGCCTGCTGCAGCCCGGCGGCCAGGTCGGCCGTGATCAGCACGCCGCAGCGCTGCCCGAGAAAGGCGCAGGCGTCCAGGCCAAGGGACGCGTTGCCAACGATATCGAGGGCGCCCACCAACTCGCAGCGCGGGTCGGCGCGTACCGCCTCAATCAGCATCTGGCCCATGCGGCCTGATGCACCTGCCACGGCAATGGCCTGGGTTGGGGTGCTGCCACTCATGGTCAAACTGCCCTCTAGCGGGTGGCCGGCTCGAGCGGCGGATAACTTGCAGGTAGTGGCGGCAGCGGCATGGCATCCACTTTCTTCGCCGGAGCAGGCAACAGCTTCAGACTTTCCTCACTCAACTCCAGCACCGGCACCTTGCCGGTCGGACGCCCGGAATCCAGCGACGCAACGAAATCGGCCTCGGTCGGCATCGGTTCGGTATCGATGTGATCCAGCACGTCGCCCTTGAAGCTGACGGTCAACTTGCGCAACTGCGAAGGCAAACCCTGGCGCTGCAAGGTAAAAACATAGTCCCACCGATCCGCATGAAAAATGCTCATCAGCAAAGGGGTGCCCAGAATATCGCGCACCTGGGTCCGTGTCACACCGGGTTTGAGCAGCGTGGCTTGCTCGCTGGAGACAAAGTTGCCCTGCACGATGTCCACCTTGTAGGGCGTCACCACACCGGCAATCCGGTTGCTGGCACTGTCCAGACTGCCACAGGCGAGCAAGCCTGAGGTACTGGCCAGGAGCATGATCAGGCGGGCGCTGCGACGATAAAGGTCAATCATGGGATGAACGGATGGGTAGCGATATGATCGTCCCATTGTACCGGCTGTACCTGCAGCTGCGCACTATCGGCAGGCAAGACAGAGACACCCATGACCACTATCGACGAACTCAAAAGCACGGGACTCAAGGCGACGCTCCCGCGACTGAAAATACTGGAAATCTTCCAGGGCAATGCGCGCCGCCACATGTCGGCCGAAGACGTCTATCGGGTCTTGCTGGAAGAAGGCTCGGATGTCGGGTTGGCCACGGTCTACCGTGTTTTGTCCCAGTTTGAACACGCCGAGATCCTGAGTCGCAGCCATTTTGAAGGTGGCAAGTCGGTCTTTGAACTCAATGCGGGCCAGCACCACGACCATCTGGTGTGCCTGGACTGCGGCAAAGTGGAAGAGTTTTACGACGCCGAAATCGAGCAGCGTCAGCACGCCGTGGCCGCTACCAAGGGTTTTGCCATTGCCGACCACGCGCTCAGCCTGTACGCCCACTGCACCACAAAGGCCTGCCCGCATCGCCCAACGCCCGGCAGCGACCCCGTTTAGCCGTCCTGCTCTTGCGGGTCCATCGCCTTGCGTTGCCGTTCGACAAACTCCTGGTAGGTGTCAATGCCACGCAACTGCAAAATGGTATTGCGCACCGCCGCTTCCACCAGCACTGCAATGTTGCGACCGGCCACCACCTGAATCACGACTTTTCTGACGGGCACACCCAGCACGTCCTGGGTCAGCGGTTCGTGCGGCATGCGCTCATAGTCACGCTCCAGCGTTTCACGTCGGACCAGGTGCACGATCAGTTTCAGACGCATCTTGCGCCGCACCGCGGTCTCGCCAAAAATGCAGCGAATATCGAGCAGCCCGATGCCGCGTACTTCGAGCAGGTTGATCAATAACTCGGGGCAGCGTCCCTCGATGGTGTCCTGGTTGATACGATAAAGATCCACCGCGTCGTCGGCTACCAGACCGTTGCCGCGCGAAATAAGTTCCAGACCGAGTTCGCTCTTGCCCAGGCCCGATTCGCCCGTGATCATGACGCCCAGACCCAGAATGTCCATGAACACCCCGTGCATGGTGCAGCGATCGGCAAAATGCTTGGACAGGTAGGCACGCAGCACGTCGATCACAAACGCCGAGGAACCCTGCGCCGAAAACATCGGAATCTGAGCCTCCTCGCACATCGTCAGCAATGCCGGCGGCGCGCGCTGGCCATCGGCCAGTATCAAGACCGGCGGCTCCAGCGTCACGATGCGTGAAGTCCGGCGCGCACAGTCGTCCGCACCAGCGTTCGTGAGGTAGGCAATTTCGCGCTCACCCAGAATCTGGATGCGGTAGGGATGGATGTAGTTGAGGTGACCGACCAGATCGGCACCCGAGCGCGCAGCGCGCACCGCGCCTTCGTCAAAGCGCCGCTCGGAGGCGCCCAGCCCGGCTACCCACTCCCACTTCAGCGTGTGGCGAAATTCCTCAAACAGTACGTTGGCACTGACAACGTTGGGCTTCACGGCATCAGGCCAGCTGGGTCGAGCGCCAGCCGGCGATCAGGCCATGAAGTTCGCCGGCGTCGGCGCAGTTGGAGAGTTTCTCACGCAGGGGAGCGTCGCTCAGCAGTTCAGCAATCTCCGACAGAATTTCCAGATGCTTTTGCGTTGCTGCTTCGGGCACCAGCAGAAAGATCAGCAGTGCCACCGGCTGTTCATCGGGGGCGTCAAAGACAATCGGCTCGGCCAGTTGGAAAACCGCCGCCATGGGCGCCTTCAGGCCCTTGATGCGGCCATGCGGTATCGCCACCCCATGCCCGAGCCCGGTAGAGCCCAGGCGCTCCCTGGAAAACAGACTGTCTGTCACCAGCGCCCGGCTCAGGCCATGCAGCCGCTCAAACAGCAGACCGGCCTCCTCAAAGGCCCTCTTCTTGCTGCTGGCTTCAACCTGCACGAGCACTTGCTCGGCACTGAGGATGTGGGAGAGTCGGTTCATCATCTAGCGCCAGATTATGCCCTCAAGCCTGCACCTCGCGTTTTGCCGTTTCATGGTGATGATCCTGCTTGCGGTCCTTGTAACGCACCACCTGGCGATCGAGCTTGTCCACCAGTTCGTCGATGGCGGCATACAGGTCGGCATCCGAGCTCTCGGCAAAAATATCGGAGCCCTTGACGTGGATGGTGCACTCCGCTCGCTGCCTGCCCTCTTTTTCCTTCTGCTTCTCCACCGTCAGCAGCACTTTGACGTCGACCACCTGGTCAAAATGCCGAACGATCCGATCGAGCTTGCTCGTGACATAGCTGCGCAGGGCAGGTGTAACTTCAAGATGGTGGCCGCTGATCGTCATGTTCATAAATACTCTCCAGTTGCTTTGCGGGTTAAAAAACGAACGAATTCACTATGCCCCCTGTGCGTTCAAAGTGCAATAGCATTTATTGACGCAATGCAATTAAAGCAGAACTTTCAGAAATATTTCTGCAGCACGCAAGTTCCGGCGCAGTGCGATAATTTCGCCACCTCAATTACCGGAGAAAACTCCTTGTTACCCGTTCCCAGTTGCTAGCTTTCAATTCCCTTGACTGCATCGGGGTTGAAAGCCGAAACCCGCAAACCCTGCCAGATGCAATCCACTATGAGGGAGTAAGCCATGCTCAACATTTTCACGCTCGCCAACGGCCGGCTGTTCCAGGAAGAGATCGAGGCCCTGGAAGAATTGTCCAAGTTCCAGCCGATCTGGGTTGACCTGGAGTCACCCACGCTGGAAGAAAAGCGCTGGGTCAAGCAATACTACGGACTGTCCATCCCGGAAGACGCGATGGACGAAGACATTGAGGAGTCCGCCCGTTTTTACCGCGAAGAGAACGGCGAATTGCACATCCGCAGCGATTTCTTGATCGCCGACGAAACCGAGCCGCGCACCGTGCGCGTCGCCTTTATCCTGAACCTGGAAAATCCGGAGCTCAAAAGCAAAGGCGTGCTGTTTTCGATTCACGACGAGGACGTACCCGTGTTTCGCCTGCTGCGCATGCGGGCACGCCGGGCCCCCGGGCTGATCGAAGACGCCAAGGAAGTGCTGCTCAAGCTCTTTGATGCCGACGCCGAATACTCGGCCGACACGCTGGAAAGCGTTTACGACGATGTGGAGAAAGTCAGCACCAAGGTGCTCTCGGGCGACATGACCGACGCTCTGGCCGGCGAGGTGCTGGGCGCCATTGCGCGCCACGAAGACTTGAGCGGCCGCATCCGGCGCAACGTGATGGACACCCGGCGCGCCGTCAGCTTCATGATGCGCAGCAAGATGCTCAATGCCGAGCAATTTGAAGAAGCGCGACAGATTCTGCGCGACATGGACTCGCTCGACTCCCACACCGCCTTCCTGTTCGACAAGATCAACTTCCTGATGGATGCCACGGTGGGTTTCATCAACATCAACCAGAACAAGATCATCAAGATCTTCTCGGTCGCCAGCGTGGCCCTGCTGCCACCGACGCTGATTGCCAGCATTTACGGCATGAACTTCAAGTTCCTGCCGGAGCTCGAATGGACGCTGGGTTATCCCTACGCGATCGTGCTGATGGTCGCCAGCGCGCTGGTGCCGATGTGGTACTTCAGGAAGCGCGGCTGGCTGAAGTAGTGCAGCTTTGTCATCCCGGGCCAGCAACTGTCATCCCGGACTTGATCCGGGATCCAGTGCCACGCCAACACTGGATTGCGGGTGCTGAAACCCCGGACCTGATCCGGGGACGCAATGACAATTCCAACATCCTCGGTTTTTGCGCCCAAAAAAAAGGGCGCTATCGTTTCAGCGACTGAACAAACGGGCGATATTGTCCCGGCCGGGCTGCATCACAAGGCCTCTTTCCGTTATCAGCGCCGTCACCAGTTCGGCCGGCGTCACGTCGAACGCCGGATTGCGCACCTGCACGCCCTTGGCAGCCCACTGGCAGTCGCGAAAGCCGGTGACCTCTTCTGCAGCGCGTTCCTCAATCGGAATGGCAGCGCCATCGCTCACGCCGAGGTCGATGGTGGAAAGCGGACACGCAACATAGAAGGGGATGCCGTGGCGTCGCGCCAGCACCGCCACCATGTAGGTGCCGATCTTGTTGGCCACATCGCCATTGGCGGCAACGCGGTCGGTGCCGACGATGACGGCGTCTACTTCGCCGTGACTCATCAGATGGCCAGCCATGTTGTCGGTGATCAGTGTGACCGGAATATTCTCCTGCACCATCTCCCAGGCGGTCAGGCGTGCGCCTTGCAGAAAAGGCCGTGTCTCGTCGGCAATCACCGAGATCCGCTTGCCGCTCTCGACCGCCGAGCGGATGACACCCAAGGCCGTACCGTGGCCGGCAGTCGCCAGAGCACCGGCGTTGCAGTGGGTCAGCACCCGATCGCCGTCCTTCAGCAAGGCAGCTCCATAGGCACCCATGGCGCGGTTGATGCGGACGTCTTCGGCGCTGACTTCATGCGCTTCCCTTAGCAGGATGTCGGCCATCTCGGCGACGCTGCGCTGCTGACTGGCCTGCCAGACGCGGCGCATGCGCGCCAGCGCCCAGAACAGGTTGACCGCCGTGGGACGGCTCTCGGCCAGCACCGTGAAAGCTTTTTCCAGACCAGAATCAAAATCGGGCCGGCTCGCCTGGCGCAGCACCATGGCCTGCAGTGCCACGCCGTAGGCAGCGGCACAACCGATGGCCGGCGCACCGCGCACCACCATGGTCCGTATGCCCTGCGCCACTTCATCGGCATTGCCATAACGCAGGTACTCAAAGTGCGCCGGCAGGACCCGCTGGTCAATCATCTCCAGCGCGGCGTCGCGCCAGCGTAGCGTCTCGACCTGGCGGCGTTCATCGACTTGCTGCTTCATCATCCCTCAGGCGCTGGCGCCCGGTCCGTAGCTTTTGAATTTTTCCATCACGGCCTGCATTTGCTGGCTCGACAGAATACTGGGTTCACCGAGCTGCAGCGCCGTCCAGTACTGCTGGGCAAGCGACTCCACTTCGAGCGTCAGGGCCAGCGCCGCTTTCAGATCGGTGCCCAGGGCGATCATGCCGTGGTTACCCAACAGACAGGCCTTGCGCTCGCGCAGCGCCTGCAAGGCCAGGTCCGAGAGTTCCTGCGTGCCAAACAGGGCGTAGGGCGCGCAGCGTATCGTGTCACCACCGGCTGCAGCGATCATGTAGTGAAAGGCCGGAATGTCGCGCTGCAAACAGGCCAGGGACGTAGCGTAGCGTGAGTGCGTGTGCACCACAGCGCCCATGTCAGAACGTGCGGCCAGGATGTCACGGTGAAAACGCCATTCGCTCGAGGGCTTGCCGGCGCCCAGAACCATGCCGGAAAAATCCATCTCGACCATCATTTGCGGCAGCAGTTCGTCGGCCGGAATGCCGGACGGCGTCACCAGGAACGAATTCTTCAGTCGCACGCCGATATTGCCGCTGCTGCCCCGGTTCAAACCGAGCGCGCTCAAGCGCTGGGCACCGAGCACCATGGAGACGCGGTTCTTCATCCGTTCCCCAGCAGCCGACCGGCTACCGCATCGAGCCGTCCCACCAGCGCCGGGTCGCGCGCGTCCGGCGCCGTGATGAGCGCGTACTGCAGCGCGCTGCGGCAGGAGCACGTCGCTGCCGTGGCGTCGCCGTGCAAACGCGGTGCCACCGTTTTGACGAGACTGCGCGCCCGGTCGGCATTGGCCAGCAGCACCTTGACGATCGCGTCCACCGTGACAGCGTCGTGACCGGGATGCCAGCAATCAAAATCGGTCACCATGGCCACCGTGGCATAGCAGATCTCGGCTTCGCGCGCCAGCTTGGCCTCGGGCATATTGGTCATGCCGATGACGTCGCAGTTCCAGCTTCGGTACAACTGTGATTCAGCCAGACTCGAAAACTGCGGCCCCTCCATCACAAGATAGGTACCGCCGCGAACCGCTTTGATACCAGCCAGCTGGGCAGCGGCCTCCACGTGATCACCCAGGCGACGACACACCGGATGCGCCATCGAGACGTGCGCCACCAGTCCGGTGCCAAAGAAACTTTTCTGCCGGGCAAAAGTGCGGTCGATGAACTGATCCACGATGACGAAGGTGCCGGGTGGCAAGTCTTCGCGCAGCGAACCGACCGCGCTGACCGAGACCAGATCCGTCACGCCGCAGCGTTTCATGACATCGATGTTGGCGCGGTAGTTGATTTCCGATGGCGGGATGCGGTGGCCGCGCCCGTGTCGCGGCAAAAACACCATGGGCTGCCCGTCCAGATCGCCAAACAGCAATTCGTCGGACGCTTCGCCAAAAGGCGAATCGACTCGCTGCCAGCGCTTGTGGGTCAAGCCCTCGATGTCGTAAACACCACTGCCGCCGATGATGCCGAAAACCGGCGCGCCGATACCGTTGCTCATGGTCAGGTCTTGTCCCGCAACTCCCGGCGCAGGATCTTGCCGACCGGTGTCTTGGGCAACTCGCTGCGGAACTCAATGACCTTGGGCTGTTTGTAGCCGGTCATGTTTTCCTTGCAGTAGGCACGGATCTGGGCCTCGGTCAGTTCCGGATCCTTCCTGACGATGACCAGCTTGACGCCCTCGCCGGTCTTCTCATCCTTGACGCCAACGCAGGCGCACTCCAGCACGCCTGGGCACTGGCCAACCACGTCTTCGAGCTCGGTTGGAAAAACGTTGAAGCCGCTGACCAGAATCATGTCTTTCTTGCGATCGACAATCTTGAAGTAACCGCGCTCATCGACCACACCAATATCGCCGGATTTGAAAAAGCCGTCGGCCGTCATGACCTTGGCGGTTTCGTCCGGGCGTTGCCAATAACCGGCCATCACCTGCGGACCCTTGATGGCGATTTCGCCGGACTCGCCCGGCCCCACCTCTTTGCCGTCATCGTCGAGCAACTTCAGGTAAGTGCTGGGCAAGGGCACGCCGATGGTGCCGGTGTATTCCTTGGCCGTGACCGGGTTACAACTGGCCGAGGGCGAGGTCTCGGACAAGCCATAGCCTTCGCAGATCGGACAACCGGTCTTCTCGACCCAAATCTTGGCCACCGAACTCTGCACCGCCGTGCCGCCACCGACCGAGACCTTCAGATGACTCCAGTCCACCGTATTGAAATCGGGATGATTCGCCAGCCCGTTGAACAGGGTGTTGACTGCGGGGAAGCTGTGAATGACGTGTTTGGACAGTTCCTTCAGAACCGCCGGAATGTCGCGCGGATTGGGAATCAGGATCAGCTTGCCGCCGGTGCGCATGGACAGCATCATGCCGACGGTAAAAGCAAAGATGTGGTACAGCGGCAAGGCACAGACGCCGGTCGGCTGCTCATTGGGCGGCACCAGTTTCATGACCGGCTGGTTCCAGGCTTCGGACTGCAGCACGTTGGCGATCACGTTGCGATGCAGGAGCACCGCGCCTTTGGAGACCCCGGTGGTGCCGCCGGTGTACTGCAGCACGGCTACATCGTCGGGCTTGATCTGAACCGCCTTGAGCGAGCCACTGCTGCCCTTCGCCACCGCCGCGTTAAAACGTACCGCGCCGGGCAAGTTGTAAGCTGGCACCATCTTCTTGACGTTGCGCACCACATAGTTGACCAGCGCACCCTTCAAGAGGCCAAGCTGGTCGCCCATGGCGCACAGGATGACGTGCTTGACGGGCGTGTGTGCAATGCATTTTTCCAGCGTGGCGGCAAAGTTCTCGATGATGACAATCGCCTTGGAGCCCGAGTCCTTGAGCTGGTGCTCCAACTCACGCGGCGTGTACAGCGGGTTGACATTGACGACTACGAAACCGGCGCGCAGGATGGCAGCCACGGCCACCGGGTACTGCGGCACATTGGGCATCATGATCGCGACCCGGTCGCCCTTGACCAGACCCAGGCTCTGCAGGTAAACGGCAAAGGCCTGGCTCAGGCTGTCCGTCTGGCCATAGCTCACGTCCTTGCCCATGAAGCTGTAGGCCGTTTTACTGGCGTACTTCTTGAAACTCTCCTCCATCAAGGCGACCAGTGACGGATACTGGGTCGTATCCAGGTCTGCGGGAACTCCGGGTGGATAACTCTTGAGCCAAATTCGATCTGACATGTCTGCCTCCAAATAAAAAAGGCCCGTCGCCTCATCAGCGACGGGCCTTAGCAGCAGATTATCAGGCTTTCAGGACGGTCAGCACTTCATCGAGCATCTTTTTGGCATCGCCGAACAGCATGCGGTTGTTCTCTTTGTAGAACAGCGGGTTGTCAACGCCGGCGTAGCCGGAGGCCATGGAACGCTTCATCACGATGGAGGTCTTGGCTTTCCAGACTTCGAGCACCGGCATGCCGGCAATCGGGCTGCTTGGGTCGTCCTGCGCACCCGGATTCACGATGTCGTTGGCGCCGATCACCATCACCACATCGGTCTTGGGGAAGTCGTCATTCAACTCATCCATTTCGAACACGATGTCGTAGGGCACCTTGGCCTCGGCCAGCAGCACGTTCATGTGGCCTGGCATGCGCCCGGCCACCGGGTGAATACCAAAACGGATGTTGACGCCTTTGGCGCGCAGCAACTTGGTGATCTCGTACACCGTGTGCTGTGCCTGCGCCACGGCCATGCCGTAACCCGGAACGATGATGACGCTCTTGGCTTCACGCAGCAACTCAGCGGTCTCGGTAGCGCTGACCGGGGTCACCTCGCCTGCCGGCTGCGAAGGATCACCAGCCGGCTTGGGCGCTGCACTCGCGGTGCCGAATCCACCCGCAATCACGCTGATAAAGCTGCGTGCCATCGCCTTGCACATGATGTAGGACAGAATGGCGCCGCTGGAGCCCACCAGGGCACCCGTCACGATCAGCAGGTCATTCGACAGCATGAAGCCGGTGGCCGCTGCGGCCCATCCGGAATAGCTGTTGAGCATGGAGACCACTACCGGCATGTCGGCGCCACCAATGGCCATCACCATGTGGATACCAAACAGCAAGGCAATCACGGTCATCACCACCAGCGGCATGATGCCGTCCTGAATGCTGTGGGCGTTCATGAACTCGCGACCGAAATAGATCACCACCAGCAGACCGACCAGGTTCAGCCAGTGCCGACCCGGCAGCAGCAGCGGGTTACCACCGATGCGGCCTGACAGTTTTCCAAAGGCGATGACGGAGCCCGAGAACGTGACGGCACCAATCAGAATGCCGATGTAAATCTCCATCTCATGAATGGATTTGGCGGCACCGACGAAGCCCTTGGAGGCCTCCGGGTCGATGAAGGTGGAAATACCCACCAGCATGGCGGCCAGACCGACCATGCTGTGCATCAATGCCACCAGTTCGGGCATCTGCGTCATTTGCACGGTGCGTGCTGCGTACAAACCGATGGAGCCACCGACCAGCATGGCAGCGATGATCCAGGGAATACCGGCCCAGGTGACTTGCGGACCAAAGATGGTTGCCAGCACGGCCAGCGCCATGCCGATCATGCCGTAGAGGTTGCCGCGCAAGGCGGTTTCCTGGTTCGACAAACCACCCAGGCTCAGGATGAAAAGAATCGTAGCCCCAATGTAGGAGACGGTTGCCAGTTCTGTAGTAAACATGAATTGCCTCCCTTATTTGCGGAACATGGCCAGCATGCGCTGGGTGACGGCGAAGCCGCCGAACATATTGATGGCGGTGAGCACAATGCCCGCTGCCGCTACCCAACTTATCCAGTCGTTGGGCCGCCCAACGGCTCCAGCCAGTGGTGAAATCTGCACCAGGGCACCGATGGCGATGATGCTGGAGATGGCGTTGGTTACGCTCATCAGCGGGGTGTGCAGGGCCGGCTTGACGTTCCACACCACCATGTAGCCAACGAAGCAGGCCAGCACAAAGACCGTGAAGTGCGACAAAAATGCCGGTGGTGCGCTGTTGCCGACAAGCCAGAACAGTGCTGCTGCGACGCCGAACACGATGGCCAGCTTGCTGCCGGCCATGGGTTCGCCGCCACCACCGCCGTGACCATGGCCGCCCTTCTTGGCGGCAGGGGCCGCAGCGGCTTTGGCTGGCGCGGTAGCGGCAGCCGGTAGTTTGGGTGCTGGCGCCGGCCAGGTGACGGTGCCGTCCTTGGTCACGGTCAGGCCGCGGATGGCGTCGTCTTCCATGTTGACGTTGGCAACGCCGTCCTTGGCCTTGCACAACTCCTCGGCCAGGCGCCACAGGTTGGTGCCGTACAGCGTGGAGGACTGCTTGGCCAGACGCGAGGCCAGGTCGGTGTAGCCGACGATGGTCACGTCGTGCCTTACGACGGACTCACCCGGAACGGTCAGTTCGCAGTTGCCGCCGCGCTCAGCCGCCATGTCAACGATGACACTGCCCGGCTTCATGCTCTTGACCATCTCTGCGGTGATCAACTTGGGCGCGGGCTTGCCGGGGATCAGCGCGGTGGTGATGATGATGTCCACCTCACGCGCCTGCTTGGCATACATGTCGCGCTGGGCCTGCTGGAAGCCCTCGCTCATGACCTTGGCGTAACCGCCGCCGCCGGAGCCTTCTTCCTCGTAATCGACCTTGACGAATTCGCCACCCAGCGAGACCACCTGATCGGCCACTTCGGCACGGGTGTCGTTGGCACGCACGATGGCGCCCAGACCGGCCGCCGTACCAATGGCAGCCAGACCGGCCACACCGGCACCGGCGATAAAGACCTTGGCAGGCTGAACCTTGCCCGCAGCCGTGATCTGGCCGTTGAAGAATCGGCCAAAAGCGTTGGCGGCCTCAATGACGGCACGGTAACCGGCGACACCCGCCTGGGACGTCAACGCGTCCATCTTCTGGGCGCGACTCAGCATACGCGGCAGCGCATCGATGGCCAGCACGGTCGCCTTCTTGGCGGTGAGCTGCTGCATCAATTCGGGGTTTTGTCCGGGCCAGATGAAGCCGATCAGGATGCCGCCTGCGCGCATCATGTCAACTTCGGCAGCGGTCGGAACGCAGACCTTGAACACGATGTCTGACTGTGCCCAGAGGGCGGCCGCCGTGTCGACAATCTGCGCGCCCGCTGCGCGGTAGGCGTCGTCGGAACAGTTCGCCGCATCGCCAGCACCGGTCTCGACCGAGACGGCGAAGCCGAGCTTGATCAGCTTTTCGACCACTTCGGGGACGGTAGCGACACGTTTCTCACCAGGGAATATTTCGCGCGGTACGCCGATGCGCTGTCCTGCTTTTGTCTCGGGGGCAACGGCGGCCGGGGTGGTTCCCGACGTCGTCCCATTAGGTACGCCAGTTTGCATGAAGCAACTCCTCAACTTGAATTTTGCACAGTAGTGCTGCACCTCCCCGAGGCCGAGCTCAGGGAAACACTGCGACGCGAAGCTTAACTGAATTTGTCACCCTTGCGACCAGGGTGATGCATGACGTGGATCAATGAAACGGCAATCTGTAGCAGCCTTCGGGCTGCTAGTCAGCCTTGATCTGGGCGCGCTGCACGATGTCTTTCCAGATCTTCTGCTCACGGCCAATGAAGGCAGCAAACTCCGAGGACGGGCCACCGCCACCGATCGCGTTGTCACTGGCAAAGCGTTCGGTGATGGCGCTTGATTTGAGGGCCTTGAGCGACTCCTCCTGAATGCGCTTGACGACCTCAGGCGGTGTTCCGGCCGGCGCCAGAATGCCGTACCACTGCGATGTCTCAAAGTCCTTGAACCCCATTTCGGCCACCGTCGGCACATCGGGCAGATGCGAGATGCGCTGCTGTGTGCCAACAGCAATGGCGCGCAACTTGCCGCTCTTGATGTGAGCCGACAGCGCCGGCAAGCCGGCCGATGAGGCCTGCGTGCGCCCGGACAACAGGTCGGTCAGTTGCGGACCGGTGCCGCGGTAGGGGATGTGCGTGATGTACATGCCGGTGACCAGTTTCAGGTATTCCATCGCCAGATGGCCGGCGCTGGCATTGCCGGCCGAGCCGTAATTGAGCTGACCCGGGTTCTTTTTGACATAGGCCACAAACTCCTTGAAGTTCCTGGCCGGCACATCGGCATGCACCACAAACACATTGGGCACCTTGGCCAGCAGCGTGACCGGGATGAAGTCCTTGTCGACATCATAGGGTTGGCTCTTGAGCATGTAAGGGTTGACGGCCAGCGTACCGACATGTCCCAGAATCAGGGTGTGACCGTCCGGCGCGGCCTTGGCCACGTCCATCATGGCCACGACGCCGGCGCCACCCGGCTTGTTTTCAACAAAGACGTTTTGGCCGAGCTGCTTGGTCAATTCGGCCGCCACCGAGCGCGCCACGATTTCGGAAGTGCCGCCGGGGGCAAAAGGCACAACAAAACGGATCGGCTTGGACGGCCAGGCGGTCTGCGCGTGCAGTGGAGAAAAGGCGGAGCTCAGACCGGCTGCGCCGGCGGCGAGCAGCAATTGGCGGCGCTGGAGTGGTGTCAGAAGATTCATTGGATTCTTTCGGCTATCTCGGTTAATAAGAGGTATTCGCTGCGTGCTTAGGTAGAAGAATTGTCACTGCGAGCGCAGCGCGGCAGTCCATGCATTCTGGAGACATGGATCGCCACGGCCTACGGCCTCGCGATGACGAGATAGGGTGCTTTGACAATTTTGCCTCCAGCTAACGGGCGATTCAAAACTGATATCTGCGCAATCCGCCGTCAACGGCGATCACGGTTCCGGTGATGTAACTGGCCAGGGGTGAGGCCAGGAAACACACGAGATGGGCGAGCTCTTCGGGCTCACCGTAGCGCCCCACCGGGATCTCATTATCGGACTGCCACTGACGGTACTCCGGCGTGTAGTTGCGCAGAATCTGTTCCGACAGTATGCGCCCGGGCGGCACGCAGTTGACCGTGACCCCGTGCTTGCCCACCATGCGACTCAGACCCTTGGCCCAGCTGTGAATGCCCGCCTTGGCACAAAAAGCGCCGTTCACGTGTTCGGGCTCGCTCTTGCCCGTGATGTTGATGATACGGCCCCACTTGCGCTCCATCATCTGGTCGATCAGGGCATCCGCTACCTGGCGTGGCCGGTGAAAGTTCAGCGTGATGGCCTCCTGCCAGCGCTCTTCGCTGACATGCAGATCAGTAAAACTGCGCGAGCCGCCAGCGTTGTTGACCAGAATGTCAACATGACCCAGACCGGCCATGGCGGCTGACGTGAGACGCTGCGCTGCGTCCTCGGCATACAGGTCGGACTCGATGATCACAGGACGCGGACCACCGGCCGCCTCGATCTGGTCCGCCACCTCCGCCAGCAGGTTCACGCGCCGCGCCGAAATGGCCACATGCACGCCCTCGGCCGCCAGCGCAAGCGCAATGCTGCGACCGATGCCGGTACTGGCGCCGGTGACCAGTGCGGTCTTGTCTTTAAGCTGTAAATCCATGTTTTCTCCTTTGGGATTATCAAAATTCGCTACATCGCATTTCTTGCGTGTGTGGGCCGACGGTGCGACAGTGGATGATTCCGCGAATGTCCCCCGCCCTGCGGGCTCCTCCTTGATTTCGCTGCATCACCCACAGTCACACCGTCGGCAACGAGCCTTAGCGGTTCGCGTAGTCCAAATACCAACCCCACATCCGAGATCTGGCTGATGGGGCGCTCAACGCAGCGACATAAAGGAGGAGCCCAAAGGGCGGGGGACAGTCGCGGAGTTGAGTGCCCCGTCGGCCTGATCCACCCCGCATGCTGAACAGGTATTGGCATATGACTGTCAGTCTGAGCCGAGTTTCAACCGGTCCGGCTGGCGCCGCTCTATTGACCACTTGAGCAGCGCGGCACCGCGAAAGAGGCCGTGCGCGAACTTGCCGTAGGGCAGCGTCAGGAACAGTGCCATCACCACGCCCAGATGAAATGCCAACAGCAGTGGCATGGCAGCCGAGCTGCGCGCGAGCCACAGAGCCAGACCACTGGCGCTGCTGAAAAACAGCAGAGCGATGAAACCCCGGTCCATGGGCTTTTGTGCCGCGTCGCCATGCAGCGGATGCCGGCGCAGATTCAGAGCGAACAGACCGGCGCTGCCAATCAGAAGACTGACACCGCCGATGACACCCAACAGTTTGGGCAGACTGGGCAAGTCATAGGGCGCGTCCCAAGCCAGCAGGTAGTGGTAGAGCGTGGCCACGCTGGTGGCGGCAAAGCACAGAACAAATCCGTACGCCGTCAGGTGATGAAAGCGCCGGCGCCACAGCGTCCAGCCATCGTCATGGTTGTTGCAGCCCTCGCCGTGCCCACCATCGAGGTACTTCAGGCTCAGGGCGTTGCGGCTGGCTTCCCGGACCGCGACGCCTGACATGGCACTGGCGTCAGGGTCCGACAGTGACGCCGGTCTGATCTCGCGCCAGAAGCGGCGCAGACCCAGGCCCAGCGCGAGCACCGCAAAAAGAAACACCGGCGCAAACAGCGAGACCAGCAGACCGTGGGGCAGGATCGCGTAAAAACCCGATGCAGCAGTAGCCTGCCCGCTTGAGCCGCTGCCGCCCAGCACCAGCATCATGAAAAGCGCCAGCGCCGCCGCCAGTACCAGCGCGAGCGTCAGGCCGTTGCGCCGGTAGAGCGATCCCAGCGCGGCCGGCCAGGCATAGTCGGCATAGGTCTGGAGGCGGACTTTGGCCATGGCCTGCGGCACATTGACGGCAAACTCGTGCGGCGGTGCGTACTGGCAGGCATGCAGACAGGCGCCGCAGTTGTGGCACAGGTTGGCAAGGTAGTGCACATCTGCCTTGCCAAATTCAAGCCGCCGCGTCATCGCCGGAAAGACGGCACAAAAGCCCTCGCAGTAGCGGCAGGCGTTGCAGATCTGCATTTGCCGCCCTACTTCGGCCTCGTGCACGCTCAGGCTGGTGCCATCCGCCAGCGCACGCGCTTCGCGGGTCAGGTTCTCAAGCGCTTGCATGCTGCGCCCCCTCTCGCAACGCCGATTGCGCCGCCCGCGTTCCGGCAATGCGGCCAAACGCAGTGCCGATCGACATGCCAACCCCTGCCGTATAGCCCTTGCCCAGCACATTGCCGGCCATCATCTCGCCGGCCACAAACAGGTTCTCGCTGGGCTTGCCACCAAAGTGCACGGCGCTGCTGGCGTCGGTCTTCAGGCCCAGATAGGTAAAAGTCACGCCGGGCTTCAGCGCGTAGGCAAAGAAAGGCGCGGTGTCGATGGGGCGTGCCCAATGCGTCTTGGCTGGAGTCACGCCGGCGGTGCAGCAATCATCGAGCAGGGTGTGATCGAAGCTGCCGCTCTGGCAGGCCGCGTTGTAGTCGTTCAGTGTGCGCATGAAGCCATCCACATCGAGCCCGAGCGCTTGCGCCAGTTCAGGCAGGCTGTCGGCGCGCACGCCCGGAAAGACCGGTGGCATGAAGCGCCCTGCCGCTTTGGCGTCGATGATGGAATAAGCCAGTTGGCCGGGCTGCTGCGCCACCAGGCGACCCCAGATGGCGTAGCGTTTGGGCCAGAAGTCTTCGCCTTCGTCGTAAAAGCGCTGGCCGTCGCGGTTCACCACGACGCCGAGCGAAACACAGTCAATGCGCGTGCAGATGCCGCCGTCGTACAGCGGGGCGCGGGCATCAATCGCCACCATATGGGCTTGCGTTGCATCGCCAATCGCATCCGCTCCGGCTTGCAGCAACTCCTTGAGCAGCACGCCGCGGTTGAAACGCGTGCCGCGGATCAAGAAGTTGTCCGCCGGCCACTCACCGCGCTCGTTCTGACCCCAGGCCTCGCGCAGCCATTCGCGGTTCGACTCGAAGCCGCCAGCCGCCAGCACGCAGGACTTGGCGCTGATGCGCTCATCTCCAACCCAGGCCGCAACAAAGCGACCCTGTTCGATCTCGATACGATCCACCGCAGCGTCATAACGGATCGCCACCCCCAGTTTCTCGGCGCTGCGGTAATAAGCGTTCACCAGCGCTTTGCCGCCGCCCATAAAGAAAGCGTTGGTGCGCGAAAGGTGCAGCGTACCTGACAGTGAGGGCTGAAAATGCACGCCGTGCCGGCGCATCCAGTCACGGCAGGTGCTCGATGCGCGAATGGTCAGGCGTGCCAGCGCTTCGTTGGTCTGGCCGCCGGTGACCTTGAGCAGATCCTGCCAATATTCTTCTTCCGGGTACGCGTCGGTGAGCACATCCTGGGGTGCGTCGTGCATGCAGCGCAGATTGCGCGTGTGCGCCGAATTGCCGCCCCGCCAATCCCGCGGCGCCGCCTCCAGCAGCAGCACACTGGCGCCGGCCTCGCGCGCCATCAACGCTGCGCACAGCGCTGCGTTGCCACCACCAATCACCAGAACATCCGGATTCACATCAACCTCATCCCTTTTTTGACATACCGGACTGTAGACTACCCGCCACCACGCAGTGGCAAGGATAATCTCACACCTATGAACAAGCAGGGCAAAGGGCACAAGGTCGTCGTCGGTTTGAGTGGGGGTGTTGACTCCGCGGTGACGGCCTGGCTGCTCAAGGAGCAGGGCTATGAGGTTGTCGGCATCTTCATGAAGAACTGGGAAGGTGACGACGATTCCGAATACTGCTCGTCGAACATCGATTTTGTTGACGCTGCAGCGGTGGCCGACGTGCTTGGCATCGAGATCGAGCACGTCAACTTTGCCGCCGAATACCGGGACCGGGTTTTTGCCGAGTTCCTGCGTGAGTACCAGGCTGGGCGCACGCCCAATCCGGACATCCTTTGCAATGCCGAGATCAAGTTCAAGGCCTTTCTGGACCACGCCCTGCGCCTGGGTGCACACCGTATCGCCACCGGGCACTACGCCCGCGTGCGTCAGAACCCGCAGACGCAGAAATACGAACTGCTCAAGGGCCTCGATCCGGCCAAAGATCAAAGCTACTTCCTGCACCGGCTGAATCAGGATCAGTTGTCCAAGACGCTGTTCCCGATCGGCGAATTGCACAAGACCGAGGTGCGACGTATCGCCGCCGAAATTGGCCTGCCCAATGCCAGGAAGAAGGACTCAACCGGCATCTGCTTCATTGGCGAGCGGCCGTTCCGTGAATTTCTGAACCGCTATATCGCCCGCCAACCCGGTCCGATCAAGGACGACAAGGGGCGCACCATCGGCGAGCACGTGGGTTTGAGTTTCTACACCCTGGGCCAACGTCAGGGACTGGGTATCGGCGGCATCAAGGCCAAAGGGGCGCAGCGAGGTGGTGGCGAGCACGCTCCCTGGTTTGTCGCGCGCAAGGATCTGGAGAAGAACACCTTGTGGGTGGTGCAGGGGCACGAGCATGCCTGGCTGCAGTCCACGACACTGCAGGCCGATGACGCCAGTTGGGTGGCCGGGGTCGCGCCGGCGCCGGGTCCCCTGAGCGCCAAGACACGCTACCGGCAGGCCGACGCCGCCTGCACGCTGAAGGTGGAGAGCGAAGCAACTTTCAGTCTGAGCTTTGCGCAGCCGCAATGGGCTGCCACGCCGGGTCAATCAGCCGTGTTGTATGACGGCGATGTATGTCTGGGCGGCGGCGTGATTGCATCTGCGTCAGCAGACTGAATCAGCCGATCCGGGCCAGCAGGGTTTCCATGTCCTTGAACAACTGCTCCAGGCCCTCTTTCTGCGTTGCATCAGGCTGCACGCAAGTTTGAAGTTCCTGTTCCAGGAAGCACAGGGTCATGCGCAGGTAGGTGCTGTCCAGTGCCTTGCGCACGGCAGAGAACTGCTGAGCGATGGTCAGGCAACTTTCACCCTCCTCGATCATGCGTTGCACGCCCCGGATTTGCCCTTCAGCGCGCCGAAGGCGATGGAGCACATCCGTGCGAGCGCTTGCGTCTTTCAGTACAGTCATGACAGTCCCGGTTTCTTCGGGAAGATGATACCCAATGGCGGGACAAACCGGCTTGGCGCCAGCTTCACTCAAGTAAAATGCAGCGCGAAGCGACGGCCGTCGCGTTCTTTCCCATCTGAG